>CATOLW010000036.1 GCA_951800935.1 uncultured Clostridium sp. | reverse complement strand
AGGATAAAGAATTAAAAGAAATAGGTAGTTATTGTATAGTGGAAATGTACATCTTAAAAAATGAATTTTCATATATAATGGATGATATTAATTCAATAGATGAAGATCAAATTAAGGCAATTTTGCGTATGGCAATAAACTACTTTGACAATGTTAAATATAATAAAAAAGTAAAAATGCTAATTACTAGATTTAAAGAAGTTAACTATGATATAGAAGATTCTATTTGTAGATTATTTTATGACAATTTAATAAATTTAGAAAGAGATAAAGAATTCTTAAAGGATATTATGAAGAGGGCTACTGGAAGACGTTCTATACATTCTTTTATACATTATATTGATGAAAATGCAGTATCTATATTAGATTTTAAAGAAATTATTATAGAATCAATCAAATCTATTTTAGAAAATAGTAAACAAGAAGAAGAAAATATATATTATTATGGAGATGAATTGTCAAAATTAATTGTAGGGCTATATGATGAAACTGTGGGTAAGAAACAAAATGATATGAAAGTTCTTTCAAATCAATGTTTAGATATTTGGGATGAAATGTTTAAAAAACAAATAGGCTCAATTAAGGAATTAAGTAGGGACATTTTAGACAGATAGAAACATTGAATTTTAGTGAACACTAAAGGCAGGAAAGCGGTATTAACATATCGCATACACACATTGAAGGACAAGCCTTCAAGAGTTAATAAAGAAACAAAAATTTTAAGCAAATATGATGTAAAAATTCACCGAGTGAACTGACTCAAATCCGCTATTCTTCGTTAAAATTGAAAATGGTGAACTAAAAACTTAAAAAAGTTCACCAAGTGTATTTGAATTTGATTGAAATTTAAAAGAAAAGTACACCAAGTGAACTAGAGATTTCAAAAAAATAGTAATAAGTACACTAAGTGAACCCACAAATATGGGTTATAAAAATAAATTTAAAAAATTTTATACAAGTACACTTAGTGTACTATGCTAAAAATCAATACTTTATCAATTTTAACAGAAAAAAGGGAAAAAAACGGGAATTGAAATTCATATAACACCATAATATAATCGTATTATCAAAAAATGTAAAACAATCAAGTCAGTCGAAGCTAGCCGACTGGCTTTTTCTGTTGCCTTTTTTGAAATTTAAATCATTCAAGGAGGAGGATTTTTATGTTGTACGAAATCAATTTTGATAATACAAAAAACATCAAACTAAATGAAAATATTCTTAATTGCAGTATAAAAATAGCAATATTAAACAAAACATTTAATGCAGGACTAATTAAAGAAAAGAGATATTTAGAACTAAAACAAAATATCTTACAAGAATATAATTTAACTCATATAGGTATTTAAAAATTTAATATTTTGATGTATAATAAACACATAAAGATTCTCTAAACTTGAGAAAGAGAGGTTAATTTTGAAAGTACAAGTTATAGAGAAGAAAAAAGGTCGAATTAATAGAACAACAGGAGAAGAAATAAAAGGAAATTTAAGAGTATGTGCCTATGCAAGAGTAAGTACAGAAAAAGAAGAACAAATAAACAGTTATAATTCTCAACTAAAGTATTATGAAGAAAAAATAAAAGCAAATAGTGATTGGAAATATGTTGGTATTTATGCAGATGAGGGAATTACAGGAACACTAGACTATAAACGAGATGGTTTTATGAAAATGATGCAAGATGCAACACAAAACAAATTTGATATGATAATTACAAAATCAATATCAAGGTTTGGAAGAAATACTGTAGATACCTTAAAATATGTAAGACTGCTAAAAGAAAAAGGAATTGCTATTTACTTTGAAGAAGAAAGAATTAATACTTTAGAAATATCAGGAGAAATTATGCTAACGGTACTTAGTGCAATGGCACAGCAAGAAAGCGAAAATATATCTTCTCATGTAAAATTAGGACTGCAAATGAAACAAAAAAGAGGAGAACTAATTGGATATAATGGTTGTTTAGGATATGTATATGACAAAGATACAAAGGAAATCTCAATCAATTACGAAGAAGCAGAAATAGTAAAATATATCTTTGAAAGATACTGCCAAGGAGTAGGTTGTACAACAATAGCAAAAGAACTAACAAACATGAAATATAAAACTCCAACAGGAAAAAAGAAATGGCACGAAACAACAATAAGAGGTATCTTGAAAAATGAAAAATACAAAGGAGATGTCTTACAAGGAAAAACATATACAACAGATCCAATCTCACATAGAAGAGTAGTAAATATGGGAGAAGAAAATCAATATTACATACAAGAACATCATGAGCCAATTATCTCTGAAAGAATGTTTAATCAAGCACAAGAGATTTTACAAAAACGAGGAGGAGTACGAGGTCTTGGCAGAAGAAAAGGCAACTTTAGTAGAAAATATCCTTTTAGTAGTAGATTATATTGTGGATTTTGTGGTAGTTTGCTAACAAGAAGAAATTGGCATTCTGGAACAAAAAATAGTATAACAGTTTGGCATTGTATGGAATTTGTAAAACATGGAAAAGAAAATTGCCCATATTGTAAAGCTATGAAAGAAAGCATTATAGAAGAAGCATTTACAGAAAGTTATAAACTACTATGCAATAATAAAAAAGAATTAATCCAAACATTCTTAAACGAAATGGAAGAAATTATACAAGAAGAAAATAATGAAAGTTCTATTAAAAGACTAGAGGAAGAAAAGCAAATATTAAAAGAAAAAATAGACAAGCTAATTGATTTAAACTTAAATGGAACGATAACATTAGAAACTCTGCAAGAAAAGAAAGCAAAACTACAAAACAAGATAAATAGTATAGAGAAAGAACAAGAGTATTTGCAACTTGAATTAGAAGACTCAATTAGTTTAAATCAAGGATTAAACAAGTTTAAAACATTGTTTAAAGATAACGAAATCATGCCAGAATTTGATAAAGATGTTTTTGAATTAATGATAGAAAAAGTTATCATAGGAGAAAAAGAAGAAAATGGAAAAATAAATCCAAGAGTAATAACATTTATCCTAAAATCTGGAAACGAAATCAAATATCAAAAAGATAAAAAACAAGATAATTTGCAACCACCATCATACGAGGTAAGCCAAAACTATCTACAGCCAATGTGTGAGCCATTGTGAAGTTGTTTCAGTTTTGCACTTGAAATAGTAACTAAAAAGAATGATACATCTTTCAATAAAAATTTGTTGAAAAGAATAGGAGAAAGTACTGTGATTGAAAAAATAGCCTCATCTGAGAAAATTGAAGAGTTTTTGGTGAGTATAACCGAAACTGACGAGTACAAAGATATAGAATATTTAATATTTTCAATTAGAAAAAGATACTTAAACTATTTGTCTAGTTACAGAACAAAACAATTTGAAATTCCAGGTTACTTGAAACCATTGGTTGATGTTGTTATTGAGAAATTTAATAATTCAGGTATTCTTACTGATGAAATGTTAAAATATATGTTGCATAATGACATTAATGGTTGGATTCGATATTACGTTACCGCATTTATCAATCCAGCTAGACAACGACAAACTTCAGAATCCATCGAGAGTCTAGATAAGTTATTTGCTCTCATACTTACGGGTTACATTTTAGATACATTCGGAGAACATAGAATAGATATACAAAAAATTATTAGTAATGAAAAGTTAATATATGAAACTAATCAATATGGGTTATCGATTGTAAATGGAGTAGAGTTTAAAAGAGATTACTTTGTTTATGACGGAAAGGCTTATTTATACAATATTTTGACTAATACTAAAGTTATTAATTTTGCAGATACTATGCCTGGATTTGCCAAGATAATAACAGAAAAAGTTAAATCAGGTGATATTTTATTGAGACTTGATGAAAGATTAGCACTACCTATAAATCAAGCAATTTCATATTCAACATTAGATTTTGAAAGGTTTTATGGTCCACAATTTCATTTTAAAGATAGTGTGCTCGAGAAACAGAAAACAATTACAGTGCATATAAATGAGCAAAGTCTAGATAAATTGTTGATGGTTATAAAAAAAGATTACAATCAAGAACGTAATGAACAGTTTTGGCATATTGAAATAGAAACGCTTCCATATAAAGAAGAAAAAACGAGTAAAACTTATTGTAAAACAACATTTCTTCATGGTATATACTTTCCAGAAAATGATTATTTTACACATATTGATTGTGCAATAAATCAATATCCAATTGAAGATTACTTAAAAAAATATTCGGAAGAAAATGATAACATTATGATAGATTTACATACAAAAAAGGAGTTACATTATAAATTATGGGGTATAGAAAATGGAAAATATTCAAGGGAAGTTTGGTATGAATTAATGTTAGCATCGCTAGAAAAAGAGTATCAAATATTACTTGATGAAATTTTAGAGTAATTGATAGAGCAAAACTAGCTTATAAAAATCGTGGTTTTGTTAGAATAAGAAGAAATAAAATATAGATAAAATATGTAATCGATTAGGAAAATATATTCAAGATACAGAAGGGAGAACAAAATATATGATAAAAAATACGAATAGTATTATAAATTTTTATATATTTGCAAACAAACTAAAATATAAAATTAGAACAGGTTGGATTGAAATAGGAATAAAAAAGGAACGTTTAGAAAGTGTAGCGGAACATATATATGGAACTTTAGTATTAGCAATAGCAATAGACAGCGAATATAAATTGAATTTAGACATGTTTAAAGTGTTAAAGATGTTAACACTTCATGAGCTAGAAGAAATTTTAATGCCAGATTATACCATTAGAGATAAAATTAGTATGGAACAAAAAATAGAAGATGGTAAAAAATAGTTCATAAAGTTACAGCTGGTTTATTAAAACAAAGTGAAATAGAAGAATTGTTAAACGAATTTAATAAACGAGAATCAAAAGAAAGTATTTTTTGTTATCATATTGATAAAATAGAATGTGATTTTCAAGCAAAACTGTATGACCTAGATCATGTGATGGATTTTAATGAAACCAGAAAAGATTTAAAATATTATGGAGATAAAGCTGAACAAATAGATAAAATTGCTAAAAATGCTAGTGATTTTTGGATAGAATTTGATAAACCTAAATATGAGGATGATATAATATTTAAAGAGTTAATAGAAAAAATACAAAACATAAATAGAGAAACTAAATAAGACAATTAAAATAACCAAAGGAGGAACTTGTATGTTAGAAGATATAGAAGTTTTATATCATAGTAGTATAAAAATAAAAAAAGAAAAAGTAATATATATAGACCCATTTAAAATAGACAAAAACTATCATGATGCAGATATAATATTTATAACACATGACCATTATGACCACTATTCAGAAGAAGACATAGACAAAGTAAAGAAAGATGATACGTTTATCATAGTACCAGAAAGATTATTCACAAAAGTATTAAGAAATGGATTTAGAGAAGAATTTATAATTACCGTAGAACCAAATCAAAAATATGAGATAGATAAAATTAAAGTTGAAACTATACCAGCTTATAATATAAACAAACAATTCCATCCAAAAGAAAATGGATGGGTAGGTTACCTGATTGAAATAAACGGTATTAGTTATTATATTGCAGGAGATACAGATGTTACTCCAGAAAATAAGAATATAAAATGTGATATAGCATTTGTTCCAGTTGGCGGCACCTATACAATGGACTTTAAAGAAGCAGCTAACCTAATAAACGAGATACAACCTAAAATAGCAGTACCAATTCATTATGGAAGTATTGTAGGAACCAATCAAGATGCGATAGACTTTTCAAAACTATTACATCCAAAAATAGAAGGTAAAATAATAATGAAAGAAAAGAGATAAGGAGACTAAACAATGACGAAAGAAGATATTATAAAATATAGTTTAACATTGCCAAATACTTACAAAGATTATCCTTTTCCAGATGATAGTACATCAGTAACTATGAAACATTTAGAAAATAAAAAATGGTTTGCTTTAATTATGAATGTAAAAGATAAAATCTATCTAAATGTAAAAACAAATCCAGATTATTCAGAGTTATTAAGAAGCACTTATGATTATATTATACCAGGTTATCATATGAACAAAGAACACTGGAACACAATTATTATAAATAACAAAGTAGATGATACCTTAGTAGAAGAGCTAATTGAGCAAAGTTATGAATTAACTAAAAAATAGAAAAAATGGGAGAAGTTAGAAATAAAAATGGAAAGTCAAATATCGTTAAAACAAATAAAGGAATATAATAAAATTTATAATAACGACAAAACAAATAAAATAATAGAAAATGCAATAACAAAAAACGGATTACAAAACGCTTGTATTAATAGAGAAATTATAGTAGAAAATCAGCCAATTTTTAATATGGAATTACCAGAAAGCAAAAGATATGATCAACAAGAGAGTTGGAAGTGTTGGATATATGCTGGCTTGAATGTAATAAAACATAACATAGCTAAAAATTTGAAAATGAACATTATGGATTTAGAGTTATCGAGTAATCATATTGCATTTTTCGATAAGCTAGAAAAATCAAACCATGTTTATGAAAATATAATAAATCTTTCTAATACTAATTTTGATTATCTTCATAAAGAAAAAGTTTATGAATTTTGTGTTTCAGAAGGAGGATATTGGACCTACTTTGTAGCTATTGTAAATAAATACGGATTAGTTCCATACTCTTATCATCCAAATGCAGTTGAAAGTACAAACTATGAAAAGATGGAATATTTATACACAGAAAAAGTAAAAAAAGATATTTTAGAATTGATAGATTTAAAAAGACAAGGAAAAGACTTAAAATTATTAAGAGAAACCAAAAACAGATTTTTACAAGAAAATTATAATCTACTATGCAAAACATTAGGAGAGCCAGTAACCGAATTTGATTATGAATACAAAGATGAAAATAGTGAGTATAAAAGATATAGTAAATTAACACCAATAGAGTTCAAAGATAAATTTTTGTCATTAGATTTAGATGATTTTGTAATAATAGGAAATATGCCTATGTATAACAAGGAATATCATAAAGTATATCAGAAAAAATATTTAGGGAATGTACATCAAAAATCTTGTGTTAAATATTTGAATTTGCCAATTGAAGATTTGAAAGAACTAACAATAAAGCAATTAAAAAACGAGATGCCAGTATATATGGGAGCACATATATTAAAATTTAGAGATGAAAAATCTGGAATATTAGATACTAGATTGTATGACTACGAGAATACATTAAACTTGAAAAGATTATCAAAAGAAGAAGCATTAAACTTATATGATATAAGAATGCATCATGCTATGACATTCACAGGAGTTAATTTAATAGACAACAAGCCACAAAGATGGAAAGTGGAAGATAGCTATGGAGATAAAGGAAAGCCAAATGGCTATTATATTATGAATGATAATTTTTTTGACGAATTTGTATTAAGTGCAGTAATCAACAAAAAATATTTATCACAAGAACAACTAGAATTATTGAAACAAAAACCAATTGAATTTGAAATAGAAGGAGGATTTTAAGTGACTAATTTAGAAAAGATACAAGATTTTAATTATGAAGGTCAACGATTGTTATTTGAAAAATCAAAAAGATTCGACTATAACAAATTTACAATATTGCTAATTGACGAATTTAATGATGATTATTTAAATTTAGCAATAAATATTAAGTCGAAAAATGCAGAGGAATTTGATGAAGACTTTATAAAGATAAAAGAAATAATGAATAAGAATGGAAGGAAAGCTTCTGTGTTTATTAATAATGAAATATTATTAAATACAGTAGACTTTAAATCAAAAGGACTTAAGAAATCTGATAATTCTATATGGCTTATGAGAAATAATTTGAAAAATTTTATTCAATTTAAGAGTAATATACCAATAAAGATTTCAAAAATAAGCAAACAAGAAGAAGCCATTTATCCTGATATAGTAAACAAAGGATTCATAAGAAACAGTAAAGAAGACCCATATGATGGCTTGTCTGCCAGTGTAATAGAAGCAATAAAAAGAAGTTGCCATATAAATGGTAGATTTATGACAGAACATTATGTAGCTAGAAATGACAATGAAATAATAGGAACTATGACCATTATGTATGAAAAACAAATTGCTTATTTGTATAATGTTACTACAAATGTAAATTATAGAAGAAATGGGATTTGTAAGCAATTAATGTCCGATATATTTAATAGATTGATAGAGATAGGAATAGATGAAGTAGTATTGCAAACAGAATCTGGTTTTTATCCAGAAAAGATTTATAAAAGTATGGGATTTAAAGAAATATTTAAAGGCGTAAAATACACAGAAATATAGTTAAAGCACTATGAAAAATATAAGGAGGAATAAAATGGAAAACTATTTTATTATACATGGCTCATTTAGTAGCCCATATTCAAATTGGATAGGATGGCTACACGATTTTATAGAAACAGAAGGAAAACAAGTTTATGTGCCAGATTTTCCAATAGGAGTAGGATATCAAAATTATGAAAATTGGAGTAAATTATTAAAAAACTATTTAGATTTAGGATTAATCAGCGAAAACACAACTATAATAGGTCATAGTATTGCACCAGTATTTATAGCAAAATTTTTAGTTGAAAACAAAGTAAAAGTTAAGAAATTAATATTTGTATGTGGATTTAACAATTATCTAGGAATCAATGAAGAATATGATACTGTAAACGAAAGTATGTATTTTGACAAGCTAGAAGATATAAAACAATATGCGAATGAAATAATTTGTTTCTATTCCAATAATGACCCATATGTAAAATATGAAGCGGAAAAAGAATTTGCAGATACAGTAGCAACAGAACAAATTTTGATGCCAAATGCAGGACATATCAATCGTGAAAGTGGATATGATACTTTTGAAGATATTGTAAATTATCTATAACAAGTAAAAGGAGGAAATAAATG
>CATOLW010000035.1 GCA_951800935.1 uncultured Clostridium sp. | reverse complement strand
AATTCCATTTCCCTTATCTCCAAACCCTTCGCGGTTTGTTAAATACAATGTATAAATTAGTCCTAATAATTTAATCAATACTTGTGAAAAGATTAAGGTAATAACGCCTTGCATAAAAGTCTCTTTTTTAGATGACCCTTGATTTACTCGTTCTTTTTGCATACTAGCCTTCGTCCTTTCCTTTTGTTTATTTTTATTTTCCCCTTTATTCATTTTACTTTCTTATTATAGATTTAATTACTAAAATAATCAATACTTTCAAAAAAAAACGCCATTTGTTTAAAGACTTCAGGATGATTTTGGGGACGGAGGAAAAAATCATGATATTCTAAAACAAAAAAAGACTAACTTTTTGTCTTTGTTAGTCTTCGAAAGATATTTTTAATCACATCCCAAATTTTTGTATCATGATTTTTTCCTCCGTCCCCAAAATCACCCAAAAACAATAATTAGATATTCTTATCAATATCAGGTAATAATTGTTTTTTTCTTGAAACAACTCCTTTTAATAAGGCTTTATCATTTTCTAATTCTTTTCCAAAAGCAACTTTAATTACTCCTGTTTTTTCTCCTAAAGCTATAATCTCTGAATTACTATTTAAAATATCTGTAATAGCTAATACAAATAAGCTTAATCCTTTTTCTTCGATGGTTTTATTGATTTCTTCTTTTAACTCATCTTCTCTTTTTAATATATCTTCTATACTAACAGTATTTACTTGTGCAATTTCAAATTTGGTTCCTTCTTTTGTAAACTCTTTGCTATCTATATTAATTAATTCTTTTGCTGAAAAGTCATCTAAATTCGTTCCTGCTTTTAGCATTTCTAATCCATATTTGTTGATTTCGATGTTAGCTATTGGTTCTAATTCTTCTAATGCTTTTTTATCATATTTAGTCGTTGTTGGAGATTTTAATAATAAGGTATCTGATATAATAGCACTTGCCATTAAAACAGCTTCTGTTTTTTCAATGGTATGTCCTAATCTTTTAAATTCTTCAAAAAGAATTGTCGCTGTACATCCATATGGTTTTGCCAAATAATATAATGGATCAGATGTTCTAAAATTACCTACGTTATGATGGTCTGTTACTCCTAATATTCTAGCTTTTTCAATTCCTTCTACACTTTGGTCAAAGTTTGCATGATCTACTAATAGTACTTCTTGTCCCTCTTCTACTTTTTCGATTAATTCTGGTGCTTCTAATCCTAAATAATCTAATACATATTGTGTCTCTTTATTAACATTTCCTAGTCTTACTGCTTTTGTTTCCCATCCATTTTTTTTATCCAATATTTCATGTACCATGCTAGAGCAAATTGAATCAGTATCTGGATTTTTATGTCCAAAAATTAAAACTTTATTTTCCATTTTATTTCTCCTTTTCTTTCTTCTATTTTTCTTACTCAGTATATGACTTTTTTCTTCTTTTGTCAACTTCTTCTATAGTTAGTTGCCTTACTTGCTGGTCCTTCTTTTATGGTATTTTCATTTCCTTCCATTACATCTTTAAATAGTTGTAATAAATTTTTAGTAGCAACTTCACTTGTCCATTTGGTTGTTATTTCTTGATAAGCATTTTTTGCTAATTTATCTCTTAATTCTTGATCACTAATTATATTTTTTACTTGTTCTTCTAGTTCTTTATAATGATTATACATCATTCCATTTTCATTGTGTTTGATTAAAAAAGGAACTGAACCCATTCTTTGATTAGCCACAATAGCACATCCAGCATTCATGGATTCATTTATAACTGCTCCCCAACCTTCTTTACTATCACTTGTTCCAATAAAGATATTGGCTTGTTCCATATAACATTTTACTTTATCACTTGGTACTTTTCCTACTACCTCTACTACATCTTCTAAGCTTTTTTTCTTAATTTCATTTTTTATTTTGCTTTCTAGTTTTCCTGTTCCTAACATTTTTATATGAAAGTTATATCCTTGTCTTTTCAAATTCTTAGCTAATTTAACTACTATTTCAGGATGTTTCCATTTGATAAATCTTGCTACCCAAATAATTTCTATTGTTTCATTTTCTTCCTTTTTCTTGATAAGTTCATCGATATCATAATAATTTGTTTTAGGAAAATATTCCCATTTATATATTTTATCTGAATATAGCTTTAATAAGTTAAAATCATTTGCCCCATAGCTATTAGCACATAATAAATGTAAGTTTTCATTCTTTCGATATTTAATATGTCTATTGTAAAATAATTTCATTTTTTCTTTATTGAATACTGTTTTAAAAAATCCATCTATAAATAAAAAAATTCTAGCTCGATAGCGAAAGGTTAATTTGTCTTGTTTTAATCTTTCCTTAATACAGTCATCTGTGGTAGATCCTATGATAACAACATCGCTTGATAAGGCTAATTCTAAAGCTTTATCATATTCCTCTTGGTTTTCATAAGCTTTTATTACGAAATTATATTGAGAATCTAAATCTTCAAATCCTAAATCTAGTCTCCAATCAAATATCTTCACAGTAGAAACAAATTTAAAGTCATCTCCTAATTGCTTTTGCATTTCTAAACAAAACGGTAATTGATGATGGGTTAAAAAGTTAGAATAGAATGTTACTTTCATATCTTTTACTCCTTATTTATTTACTATATTTTCTAGTTCTTTTTGACTAAATTCATATTTTTTATTGCAAAAATGACATACAATCTCTGCTTTTTTATCTGTTTGAATTATGTTTTGCAATTCTTCTTTTCCAATACTTGCCAAAGCTTCTTCCATATGTTCTTTTGAACAATCACATTGATAAATTGGTGTGATATTTTCTTCTATAACTTGTACTTCTTCATCTCCTGTTATTTTTTTAGCAATCTCTTGCAAAGTTAGTTTTTCGTCTAACATTTTTGATATAGCACCTGCTTTAAAAATTGCTTGCTCTACTTTTGAAATTTCTTCTTCTTTTGCATCTGGCATTGGATTGATTAAATATCCTCCTGCTGATTTTACGCCATTTTTATCTACTAATACACCAAGAGCTACTGCTGAATTTCTTTGTTCTGAATTGACAAAGTAATTAGCAAAATCATCTGCTATTTCTCCTGAAGTTAAAGGTGCTATTCCTATATATGGTTCTTTTAGACCAATATCTTTAATAACATTAATGTACCCTTCATATCCAACCGCTCCTCCTACATCTAATTTTCCAAATTCATTTAAAGGTATGTCTACTCCAGGATTTGCAACATATCCTTTTACTCTTGGAAAATTATTGGTAGTTGCTACCATCATTTCAAGTGGCCCATTTCCTTTGATTTGCACTGTTAATTTGTCCTTTATCCCTTTCATTTCTACTCCCATGATAGCAGTTATGGTTAACATTCTTCCAAAGGCTGCTGTCGCTACTGGACTTAAATCGTGTGTTTTCCTTGCCTTTTCTACTAAATTACTAGTATTGGCACATATGACTGATATTTTTCCATTATAGGCTAAAAATTTTATCATTCTATCGGTTTGTTCCATTTTTTCTTCTCCTTTTTACTTTCTATATTTTACATAATTTAAATCAATAAGTCAATATTTTTTTCTTTTTACTTTTTTAAAAAAAGTTACAAAATTTGTAACTTTTTCTATCATTATCTATGTATTTCAAACATGTCCTTTCCTTCTCCACAAACGGGACAGACCCATGTGTCTGGCAATTCTTCAAATTCTGTACCAGGTTTAACTCCTGCTTTTTCATTACCAGATTTCGGATTATAAATATACTTACATTGTATACATTCATATCTTTGTGATTCAAACTTATCTGATTGAAAGTTTTTATAGCCTAATCCTAAAGCAACAATTACCATCAATAAAAATGATAACGCTTTCCATACTCCACTTTCTAGCATAATAATAGCAAATAACCCAAAAGTAGCTGCAATTCCATATAAAATTAGTACTGCTTGTTTTTGGCTAAATCCTCTTGATACAATTAAATGATGCAAATGTCCTTTGTCTGCTCTAAAAATTGCTTTAATGGATTTTCCTTTGATTAATCTTCTAATAATAGCCCAAATCGTATCAAATATTGGTAAGCCTAAAGCTAGTAATGGTAAGACAATAACAGCTGCTGTATAAGTTTTAGCTACTCCTAATATAGAGATAATGGATAATGAAAATCCTAAAAAGTTAGAACCAGTATCCCCAATAAAAGTTTTAGCTGGTGCAAAATTAAATGGTAAAAATCCTACTAATGCTCCTGCCAAAGCTGTTATTAATAAAATAGAAATTAATGGTGAACCATTTAATACAAATATTATCATCAAAGATACTGCTGATATTACTGAAATCCCTGCTGATAACCCATCTAGTCCATCAATTAGGTTAATTGCATTGGTTACTCCTACAATCCACCCAATTGTTAAAAGAATTGAAAATAGTTCTTTTAATTCTTCTGTTTGTAAAAAAGCTGGCATTATTTCATCAATTCTTAGTCCAAATGCTACTACCACAATTGCTGCTATAACTTGTCCTAATAGTTTTACTAATGGTTTTATGGTAATAATATCATCAAATATACAAAAAATTGATATTACAATTGTTCCTAAAAACATTCCGAAGCAATTTCATTCCATATTGTTCTACACCAAATAAGTTAATTTTGTGTTCTAAACTCATTACAATTAGCAAATAACCTACTGCTACGATAAATCCTAAGATAACAGCTGGTCCTCCAAATTTAGGCATGGCTTTTTTATGCATTCTTCTTTCGTCTTTTTCTATGCTGACTGCTCCTACTTTTCTAGCTATTTTTATGGTATATGGCGTTGCCATAAAAGTTACAATAAAAGCTAGTAAAAAAGCAATGGCTATATCTCCCCACATAAGCTTTGCCTCCTATTTCATGTTTTTAGCTTCTATTTTCTCAATTAATTTTACACGTTCACTATGTCTTCCACCTTCAAATTCTGTAGCAATCCACATTCTTAAAATGCAAATCGCTTCATTTACTGTTACCGTGTCTGCTCCAATTGCTAAAATATTTCCGTCATTGTGTAATCTTGCATATTTTGCAGTAAATTCATCATGGCATAGTGTACAACGAATTCCTTCGAATTTATTTGCTACTATGCTCATTCCAATTCCAGAACGACAAATTAAAATTCCTTTTTCGCAATTTTTGCTTTGTACTTCTTTTGCTACTGCTTCTGCAATATTAGGATAGTCTACTCTTTCTTCGTTCATAGAGCCTAAGTCTTTATATGTTATTTGCTTTTCATCTAAATATTTCTTAATTTCTTCTTTTAACTGATATCCTCCATGGTCACATCCAATTGCTATGATAATAACACTTCCCTTCTATTATCACTATATCATAAAATTTTTTCTATTACAATAATTATTTTGAATTTTACTTGCTTTTTGCGAAAAAATGTGTTAAAATATCATATGTTATAGTGTAATATAGACTAAGAGGAGGTGCTAAAAAGATGCCAAACATTAAATCAGCTAAAAAAAGAGTTAAAGTAATTGAGAAAAAAACTTTAAGAAATAATATGATTAAATCCGGATATAAAACAGCTGTTAAAAAATTCGAAGAAGCTGTAGCTAATGGAAACATGGAAGAAGCTAAAGTTTTATTTTCTGAAGCTACAAAAAAAATTGACCAAGCATGTACAAAAGGTGTTATTGTTAAAAATACAGCTGCTAGAAAGAAATCTAGCTTATCTAAAAAATTAAATGCAGCTATGGCCTAAAAACTAAATTAAAATAAAAATTATGCATAGTTTTTATAAAAAAAGAACTGATTAAAAGTTCTTTTTTTGTTTTCTTTAAAGTCTTCTTGCCTTTAATTACCATTGTTTTTGCTTCTTTTTCATGTTACTATTAATTATGATAATTATTAAATTAAGTAGAGGTGTAATATGATAAGAAAAATATTAGATAATTTTAAAAATTTAGATAAGCTAACTTCAAAAATTATGAACTATGGATTAAAATTCTGCTTTGCTGTTTGTGTTTTATCTAGCTTAATTTTATTTACCTATGTTTGTGATTTTTCTTCTCCTTTTATTTATTACATAGGTATTAATTTATTTAAAATTGGCTTAATCTTTGCGATTGAATTTATTATTTGTGGTTTTGTTGTAGATGGTATTAAAAAACAACTAATTTAGCTATGGTCAATCTGGAACAGGCACAACATGACCATCTAAAAATGAAAAGGCTCACAATTTGGTTTGTGAGTCTTATATTTTTTTACTATTATAATATAATTCATCTGGACAAATATCTACTCCATTTTCCCATTCTATTGATAATCCTCCTACTTTTACGGTTTCAAATTTTTTACTATCTTTTAGTATAGCATCTCCTTTTAAAATTTTTAATCTTTTATTGGAATATTTTGTGAATTAAAATAAACTGACTAAATTTTATTAGAAATAAAAGCTATAGATGTTTTACTATTTTACAATATCCTACGATGTCTGTCAACTTTTGGCTAATCAAAGCTGTTAATGGCTAAAGTGTATTAGTTCCACTTTAGCCATTTTCTATTTATTCAATTCTTCTAAAAACATTTTATTTAACATTTGTGGATTTGCTTTTCCTTTGGTTTCTTTCATAGCTTGTCCTACTAAAAATCCTAAAGCTCTATCTTTTCCTGCTTTATAATCTGCAATTGATTGTGGGTTTGCTTCTAATATTTTTAATACAACTTCTTTGATAGCTCCTTCATCTGATATTTGAATCCAACCTTTTTCTTTAATAATTTCTTCTGGATCTCTTGGGTTTTCAAATAATTCTGTTAATACTTTTTTACCAATGCTTGAACTAATGGTTCCTTTATCAATTAAAATAACTAATTTTCCTAATTGTTTGCTATCGAATGGTATTTCGATTGGTTCCATTTCGGTTTCATTTAAGATTCTTGATATATCTGATATAATCCAGTTATTAACTGCCTTTGGATTGTTACATACTGTGATTGCCTCTTCAAATAAATCAGATAAATATTTAGATGAAGTAATTAAATTAGCGTCTTTTTCTGATAATTGATATTCTTCTAAATATCTTTGTTTTCTACTTTCTGGTAATTCTGGCAATGTTTCTTTTATGTTTTGGATATATTCTTCTGATAATTTGATCGCTACTAAATCTGGGTCTGGAAAATAGCGATAGTCTTGTGCATCTTCTTTATCTCTCATGGAAAATGTTTTTCCAGATACTTCATCCCATCTTAAGGTTTCTTGTTCTATCTTTCCGCCTTCTTCAATAACATCGATTTGTCTATCTACTTCATATTCAATCGCTCTTGTAATACTTCTAAATGAGTTCATGTTTTTCATTTCTGTACGAGTCCCCAGTTTGCTATCTCCTCTTTTTCTGACTGATACATTGACATCTGCTCTTAAAGAACCTTCTTGCATTTTACAGTCAGATACCTCAATGTATTCTAATATAGATTTTAATTTTCTTAAATATTTTTCCGCTTCTTCGCTACTACGCATATCTGGCTCTGAAACAATTTCAATCAAAGGAACTCCTGCTCTGTTTAAATCAACTAAGCTTCCTCCTCCAAATTCATCGTGATTTAGTTTTCCAGCATCTTCTTCAATATGTATTCTGGTTAATCCAATTTTCTTTTTTCCATTTTCAGTTTCAATTTCAATAAATCCATGTTCACATAGTGGTTTATCAAATTGTGATATTTGATAAGCTTTTGGTAAGTCTGGATAGAAATAATTTTTTCTATCGTTTTTGCTATTTCTTGAAATTTCACAATTGGTAGCTAGTCCTGCTTTTACTGCATATTCTACTACTTTTTCATTCAATACTGGCAAGGTTCCTGGCATAGCCATACAGATTGGACAAGTTTGTGTATTTGGCTTAGCTCCAAACTTAGTTGGACAAGAACAAAATATTTTTGTTTTCGTAGAAAGCTCTGCATGAACCTCTAATCCTATTACTACTTCATAATCTTCTCTTGACATTTTTTCCTCCTTTTTGGGACATTTTAGACTTGCCCCTCTATGTCTCACTTAAATTCTGGTTTGTGATTTTCTCTGAATTGAATAGCTTGTTCTAGGGTATATGCAGCATTTAATATGGTTTCTTCACCAAATTTATTTCCAATTAGTTGCATTCCAATTGGCATTCCTTCTTTGTTGACTCCACATGGAATAGAAATTCCTGGAAGACCTGCTACATTAACACTTACTGTACAAATATCTGCTAAATACATTTCTAATGGATTGTCCGATTTTGAACCAATATCAAAACTCACGGTTGGTGATGTTGGTGTTAAAATTACATCATATTTTTCAAACGCTTTATGAAATTCATTCATTACTAATGTGCGAACTTTTTGCGCTTTTTTATAGTATGCATCATAATAGCCAGATGATAATACATAGGTTCCTAAAATAATTCTTCTTTTTACTTCTTTTCCAAATGCCTCACTTCTTGATTTTTTATAAATTTCTTTTAAATTCTTAAATTCTGGTGTTCGATAGGTATATCGAATTCCATCAAATCTTCCTAGATTAGAACTTGCTTCTGCACAGGCAATAATATAATAGGTTGCTAATGCATATTGTGCAATATCTAATGAAAATTCTTCTACTTCCGCTCCTAATTCTTTGTACTTTTCTATAACGGTTTGTATTGATGCTTTGACTTCTTCATTGATTCCTTCTCCAAAAAATTCTTTTGGTATTCCTATCTTTAATCCTTTTACATCATTTTTTAGTGCTTTTGTATAATCTACTTTTTCTTTGTTGGCTGATGTTGTATCTTTTTTATCATGCCCTGTTATAATATTTAAAAGTAAAGCACTATCTTTTACGTCTTTTGTAATTGGTCCAATTTGATCTAATGATGAAGCAAATGCAACTAAACCATATCTTGATACTAATCCATAAGTTGGCTTTAATCCTACAACTCCACAAAAACTAGCTGGCTGTCTAATTGAACCACC
>CATOLW010000034.1 GCA_951800935.1 uncultured Clostridium sp. | reverse complement strand
ATGTTTGGAAGTGTTAACATTGAACCAAAAATCACTTTTAATAAACAATTATTAACTAAAAATTTGGAAGACCTTTCTTCTCACTTGCCAGATTCTGTGGTACAAAGTAGTTATTATTTAGAAGGTAATGAATTAATTATCACTTCTGGAAAACAAGGAAATATCGTAGATGTAGATAATACCATTGAAGCCATTAAAAATTCTATTTCTACTTTTTCTGCTTTAACACAGCCAATTGAAATTGCTGTAAAAACACAGCAACCTGAAGATATAAATATAGAACAAATTTATAAAGAAATTCGTAAAGACCCTGTTGATGCTTATTATACTAAAAATCCATTCGAAATTCATCCATCTGAAAATGGTGTTGATTTTAAAGTTTCAATGGAAGAAGCTAAAAATATCATTTTATCTGAAAAAAAAGAAGAATATATCATTCCACTTAACATTATTTATCCAAACGTTACTACTAATATGATTGGAACGGAAGCCTTCCCAGACTTATTATCTACTTTTTCAACTAGATATGCTGCTAGTAATCGAAATCGTACTACTAACTTAATATTAGCTGCTAATAAAATAAATGGGACAGTTTTAATGCCTGGCGAGACTTTTTCTTATAATAAAGTAGTTGGAGCGAGAACAATTGCTGCTGGTTACAAAGAAGCCCCTATTTATGTGCAAGGTCGTGTAGAAGATGGTCTTCGGTGGTGGTATTTGTCAGATTACTTCTACGTTATATAATGCTGTTATATATGCTAATTTGGAAGTAATACAAAGAACCAATCATCAATTTGTTCCTTCTTACGTAACAGCTAGTAGAGATGCCACAGTTGTATATGGAGCACTTGATTTTCAGTTTAAAAATAACCGAAATTATCCTATTAAATTAGTTTGCTCTGTTTCTGGTGGAATTGCAAATTTTCAAATTTTTGGTATGAAACAAGAAGATGATTGTGAAGTCCAAATTTCTTCTTATGAAACTGGAAGAACTTCTACTGCTATTTATTCAGAAGCTTATAAGATTTTAAAACGTGATGGTCAAATAGTAGATAAACAATTGCTTTCAAAAGACACTTATAAAAGACATTAAATGATAAGATGAGGAGTTGCTATGATAGCAACTCCTCATCATCTTCTTCGAAAAAAAGTGAATCGATGATTTGGGACTCATTTTCTTTTAAATCAAATAATTCTGTTACTTCTTCCCAGTTAATCCAAATGACTCTTGTTTTCATCTGAATCTTTATGCCTTCTTCTTTCATTTCCACTTTTACGACATTTTTCTTGAGATACAATCTCATTAAATGTTGTTTTAGTAAAAATTCAATTTCTGGACATAATATCATAAGGCTAGCATAGTCTTGATTAAGTAAGAACTCAACAATTTGCTCCCGTTTTCTGGTAGTAGTATCTTCTTCTCGTTTTTCAAGTTCTTTCTCAAGCATGTTTATTATTATATCCTCAAAAAACAAAAAATTCCCTATGATTACAATTGCTGCCACAACTAATACGGTTACTAAATAGATTCCTTCTGCTTTTATCGTTTCTAAATCTTGTATTGATGCTTTTGAACATATTGAATACATGATTATTCCTGCAACTATCAAAATTACATACTCAATAGACCGCTGTATCTTTCTTGCTAATTTCAATTGCTGCTCCAATTCCTCCTTAGAAAACTGCTTTTTGTTTCCTTTGAAAACATCTTTCACCTTTTTAATCATTTTGCTCCTCCTTGCATTCGCATTTGTTTGGTTTCTTGGTTACTTGTTGCATTATGGTAACTATTATATCATGGTTTTATTACATTGTCAAAGTTCCATTTGGTGTATTGGTAATGATTAAAATGTCTTCTTCTTTACCATTTTCGCTATTTATATACACCAAAAATTCTCTATCTTCTACTTTTCCTTTAAATTCGTAACATAAAATCTCACTTTGCCACTCAGTTGGAATAATTGCTAAACCTTCACTTTCAATGTTTAACTCTTTGTTTAAGGATTTCTTTGCTTCTTCTTTTGTTATTTTAACCTTGGTTATATCTCTTATCGTATGATTGTTCAAGTATCCTGTTGTTTCGATTCCTAGAATTTCTCCTGTGTCCAAAGCTACTTTTACTTTAATTAAATCTGGATATATTACAACGTCTTCTTGTGTTGCAGCATAATTTATGGTAACAATTCCTTCTTGTTTTAGATAATAAGTTTCTTTCATATTAGAAAAACCTTTGGCTTCTAAATATTCTTTTCCTTTTTGGTTCGCTTCTTCTTGTGAAATAACTTCTGTATTGACGTCTCGGTTTGTGTTCATATAAATTACATGACCACCTTTTTTACTAATGGATATTTGAATATTTTCTTCTTCTTGATTGCTAATAGAAAAGTCATAAGATGGAATTGTTGCATTCTCAGAAAATCCTAAGTTAGTTGTTTGTTTTATGTTATCTTTTCCAACAAATTCTTCTGCTATTTGTTTTGCTTTTTCTTCTTCAATATCTTCTCCTGTTAGTCCTTTTTTCTCTTGACTAGTTAGATGCTCCGAAAAGGCACCATCATAAATTAGTCCAGAATATTGATGAAAATTTTCTTCTAGATTACTAAAACTTTCTTTCGAAATATTGTCTACTTGTTGGGCAAAAGCAACTGTTCCTTTTTTCGTTAATTCTCCCCATGAAAATCTACCTGTATTTAAATCGTCTGATAATTGGTTTAATGTATTTTCCAATTCTACACTATAGGAATGTAAATCTTTTAAGTTTTTTAAATCTTCTTCTGTTAACTCTTCATTATAAATATTTTTTCTTGATAATGAATAACTATAATCACTTACTTGATTTAAAAACTTTTCTGTATTTTCTAGTTCTTGACTTTCAATTGGCAATCTTGCTAAATAACTTTGTGCTAAATTTGCTTCTCTCCATAAATTAGTTAAAGTTTCTGCTCCATGTTCAGAGGTAGAAGAAATTAATGATTTTGCTAAATATGTTTCTACATTTTGTACATAATCAACCAATTCATAAAATGCCATATTATAGCTATTTTCAGAAGCTTGCCTATATTCTCTTTGTTTGTTATACAAAATAATTCCTAATGCTACCACAATAATTAATAGCACACAAATTACACTTAACATATGTCCTTTTTTTAATCTTTCTTTCCAGTCTTGTAATTGGTTCATATTGAACTCTCCTTTCAAAATATCTATTTACAAAAACGATGCTTACCTATTGTTTTTACTAAAGGTCTTGACCAAATCCATTTATTCGTGGCTGTTGCTGGATTAAAATAGTAAATACATCCCCCTGTTGGATCCCATCCATTCATGGCATCTCGTGCTGCTTTATATACAGTAGACCCTTCGCTAATTGGTTGATTAATTTGCCCATCCGCTACTGCCGTAAAAGCTCCTGATTGATAAATAACACCTGCAATACTATTTGGAAATTGAGAACTTTTTACACGATTTAAAATAACAGCTCCTACAGCCACTTGTCCTTCATATGGCTCTCCTCTTGCTTCTCCGTTAATGGCTCTTGCCATTAGTTGTATATCTGATGTATTAGAAGATGCTGCATACGTACTTTCTTTTTTAAACATAATGGATAGGATAAGTAACACTAATGTTAAAATAACGCCTAGTAATTTTATTATGTTTTTCAAAAAACCACCTTTTCCTTTCTTTTTATTATTTTGCATTTTTCCTAAAAAAATATTCCAATTTTTGAAATTTTATTTTTTTTATGATAGAATAAAGAAAAATTAAAGGAGGATTTTTTACATGAAAAATATTTTAATTTTTTATGCCTCTTATGGTGGTGGTCATCTAAATGCTGCTAAATCCATTTATGAAACTATTTCTAATTATGATAAAAAAAACCACATTGAATTAATTGATTGTATGAAATATGTAAATAAAACAGTAGAAAAAGTCTCAACTGCTGCTTATCGAGAAGCTGCTAAAAAAGTACCTTGGGTTTGGGGTAAAATCTATAATGATTCTCAAAAAGGTCCTTTGGCTCATCTTTCTACCAGATCTAATAAAATTATGGCAATTAAATTATTGCGATTATTACGAGAAAAAAAACCTGACTTAATCATTTCTACTCATCCTTTTAGTAGTCAAATGTGTAGCTATTTAAAAAGGAAAGAGAAAATTACCGCAAAAATTGCAACCATTATGACTGATTTTGCACCACATGATCAATGGTTAGTCGGTAGTGATTTTACAGATTTCTTTTTTGTAGCCAATCATAAAATGAAAGATTATTTAATTTTTAAAAATATTGCAAAAGAAAAAATTTTCGTAACAGGAATTCCATTATCAAATCGTTTTTTACAAAAATATAATAGAAAAGAAATCTTAAAATCTTACGATTTAAAAGATGATAAAAAAAATATTTTGTTTTTTGGTGGTGGAGAATTTGGCTTAGGAAAAGCTAGAACTTTTGAAATATTTGATACATTAATAAAGGTCTGTCAAGATATGCAAATCATTGCCATAGCTGGAAAAAATAAAAAAATGAAAATAAAATTTGAAGAAATAGTAGAAAAACAAAATGCAAAAAAGCGTGTAAAAATTCTTTCTTTTACTAATCAAGTTCCTGAATTAATGAGTATTTCTGATTTAGTAGTAACCAAACCTGGTGGAATGACAACAACAGAAAGTTTGGCTTCTGGTTTGCCAATGCTAATTATTAATCCCATTCCTGGCCAAGAAGAAGAAAATGCTGAATTTTTGGAAAATATGGAAGTTGGTATTTGGCTAAAAAAAGAAGATAATATGACTAAAATCTTACAAGACTTATTTTCTAATCCTAATAAATTAGATAAAATGAAACAAAATGCTTTATTAATTGGTCATCGTAATTCTACAAAAAATATTTGTGATATTTTATTAAAATAAAAATTACTATATAGCAATATAGTAATTTTTATTTTTTATAATTCTCTTCTTCCTTCTAATGCCTTTGTTAGTGTGATTTCATCTGTATATTCTAAATCCCCTCCTACTGGAATTCCATGTGCAATTCTAGTTACAGTAATTCCTAATGGTTTAATTAATTTTGACAAGTACATAGCAGTTGCTTCTCCTTCTACTCTAGGATTTGTAGCTAGTATAACTTCTTTTACCTGTCCCTCCATTAGTCTAGCTAGTAGTTCTCTTATTTTAATGTCATCTGGTCCAATTCCATTCATAGGAGAAATAGAACCATGTAAAACATGATATACACCTTTAAATTCATGTGTTTTTTCCATTGCTATAATATCTCTTACATCCTCTACTACACAGATAATGGCGTTATCCCTTTTAGGGTTTCCACAAATAGTGCATGGATCTGTATCTGAAATATTATAACATTTACTACAATATTTTAAGTTCTTTTTGGCATTTACAATAGAAGCTATAAATTCATTTGTTTCTTCTTCTGAACTGTTTAAAATATGAAAAGCAAGCCTTGCTGCTGTTTTATGACCAATGCTTGGTAATCTTTCAAAACTTTCAATTAATTTTTCAATCGATGGCGAATATAATGACATGTTACATCAACCCCGGTATATTAAATTTCCCTAATTGTGCTGCTTGTTCACTATCTACTTTTCTTAATGCTTCGTTGACACATGTTAAAATTAAATCTTCCAACATTTCTACATCTTCTGGATCAGCTACTTCTGGTTTTATTTTAATTTCTTTTAGTGTTTTTTCTCCTGAAACTTTTACCGTTATTGCTCCTCCTCCTGCTGATGCATCAAATTCTTTAGTAGCTAATTCTGCTTGTGATTTTTCCATATCAGCTTGCATTTTTTTAGCTTCTTTCATCAAATTATTTAGATTCATTCCTCCGAATCCTCCCATTCCTCCTGGGAATCCACCTCTTTTACTCATTATTTTGAATCTCCTTTCTTTATTCTATTATATTAAATGGTATATCTGCGTCATTTGCAAAGTTTTGCAACCTTTCTTCTTTCGTTATTTGTGGTTTATCTACTATTTCTGTTAAATATTTAATCTGCATTTCTTTTCCACATGCCATAGAAACTAAATTCGTTATCTCTTTTATATTTTCTTGTTTTTCTAATACTGTTTTTCCAAATGATGTCATTCCATTTGGAAATTCAATTCCAACTGTCATATCATTTATTTCTTTAGCCTTTGTTCCTACTAAATTTGTATATAAAACAATCTTTCCATTTTGTTTTAAATCATTCATAATTTGTGGCCAGTATTCTTCTGAATTTTTAGAAAAGCTTTTTCTTACGCTTGTTTGACTTTTTGCTTTATTTTGCACTGGATTTGTTGATTGCATTGGCTTTGTTTGCGTAGGATTTATTGTTACTCTTTGTGTTACTTCTTGTGATACAGGAATTGTATTTCCTGCTTTTAAATATCTTTCAATTTTTTCTACTCTTTGTTCTAGTTTATCATTTACTTCTGCTTGCTCATTACATAACCTAATCATTCCAGCTTGAAACATAATTGTTTTTTGTGTTGAATTTTTGATTTCATTTTCTAGTTCTGATAGTTGATAGACTAAATCTACTAATTTATTTTTTTGTACCGTTTCTGAAATGACTTTTATTTGTTTTAATTCATCTTCATCATATAATTCTAATTTCTCTGTTGCTTGATAGACTAATACATCTTTTATATATTTAATCATTTCCCACAAAAATTGATTAATATCTTTTCCTTCTTTTAATAGGTTATCTACTTTTTCTAACGCTTTATCTACATCATATTCTATCAAAGCTTGTATCATGCCATTAACAAAAGTAGCTTTTGGAATTCCTACTAATTCTTTGATTTTGTCTTCATCAATTTTATTTTCTCCATCTTGTATGCATCTTTCTAATATAGATAATGCATCCCTCATGGCTCCTTCTGATAAAGAGGCAATAATTGTTAAAGCTCCTTTGGTTACTTCAATGTTGCTTTCTTTACATACTATTTCTAATCGCTTAATGATATC
The DNA here is from genome assembly GCA_951800935.1 of uncultured Clostridium sp. The sequence continues at coordinate 2,078 of CATOLW010000034.1, read as the reverse complement.
TTCATTTGAAATTCTTTTATAGTCAAATCTTTGGCATCTTGATAAAATAGTGGCTGGTAGCTTTTGTGGTTCTGTTGTTGCTAAGATAAATTTTACATGTGCTGGTGGTTCTTCTAATGTTTTTAGTAAAGCATTAAAAGCTCCTGTTGATAACATATGAACCTCATCTATAATATACACTCTATATTTCGCTTTGGTTGGTAAAAAATTAACTTCTTCACGAATACTTCTAATATCTTCTACACTATTGTTAGAAGCTGCATCCATTTCCACAATATCCGTTAAAGCCCCAGAAAGTGCCCCTCTGCAAATTTCACACTCGTTGCATGGCTCTCCATCCTTCGGATTTAAGCAATTAATGGCTCTTGCTAAAATTTTAGCTGCTGATGTTTTTCCTGTTCCTCTTCCTCCTGTTAATAAATAGGCATGTCCTACTCGCTGTGATATAATTTGATTTTTTAATGTTTTTGTTATATGTTCTTGCCCTACCATTTCCCCAAATGTTAGTGGTCTGAATTTTCGATAAAGTGCTGTGTACCCCATAATTTTCACATCCCTTATACTTAAAAAATGGCCGTTTTTCTTAATCTCTCTATGGAAAGACTCCACATAAAGATATCTACTTATTGCTGCTTCCTTCCGGACCTGACAAGATTCATAGGTCTTTATTGGATTCTCTCCATACAAAGATTAAGTTTATGACCATTTATATTATATAATGAATTTTTTTGTTTTTCAAGTAATTTATTTAAAAATCACATTCTTTTAAAGATAATATCTTTTACTTGGGTTATTTCTGTTGATGCTGTTCCTTCCTCGATTACATTTCCAACTGGTAAGTCTAATGGAATTGTTGCTTTAAATTCTTTTGCTCCTTGTAATTTAATGGTTAAATCAAATTTTAATTTGATTTCTAAATCTTCTTGTTTAACATCTGCTTTTTTCAATAGCTGTTGATGATTGATTTCTTCATCATTAGAAGCATACTTCGCTAATTGATTGATATTGCATCGAAATGCTACAATTCCTCCTTGATTTGAAATCTTTAGTTGTTTTAAGTTTGATTCCATTTCTCCTGTGTATTCTATTTTTTGCACTTCATTTTCTTCTTTTGTTTTAAAAATTGTTTTTTCTTCTTGTTCATCTGGCTTATATAGTTTTATGTTCCCTTTTTCCTTTGCCTCTATTTGTATATTATCAATAGTTGCTGTTTTAATTGCTTCTGTTTTTCCATATCCACTATTTTTATCAAGATATAAAAAGATATCTTTGGTCTGGTTTATTTGAAAAGTCCATTTGGTATCAGTTCCTCCTTGATCCATTCCTTCTTGTGAACTAATAACTGCTATTTTAGATAGCTGGAATGGCATGTTAGTTTCTCCTTCGACGTTATATCTTAAAATCATAATTCCTAAAGCAAATAAAATCGTACTAATTATAATCATTATCATAACGATATTAAAATACTTTTTATTTCTTATGTTTCTGAATTTCCCTATCATTTTGCCTCCTATTTTTTACTTTTTATTTGTCTTAAGTTTTTGAAAAATTCTTTTAATACTTTTTCACACTCTTCTTTTTTTATGTCTATTTCTATTTCTATTTTATGATTAAATGGATAATCTTGTAACAAATTTAAAACAGAACCACATGCTCCTGTTTTATCGTCCATTGCTCCGATATATACTTTTTTTATTCTTGCTTGTATCATGGCTCCTGCACACATAGAACATGGTTCTAAAGTAACATACATTTCACAGTCTAGTAATCGCCAAGCCTCTAATTTTTTGCTTGCTTTTTGAATGGCTATAATTTCTGCATGTTTGGTTGTATCTGTTTTGGTTTCTTTTTGGTTATGTGCTCTTGCTATTATTTCTCCGTCTTTTACAATAACACATCCTACTGGCACTTCTAGTTTTTTAGCTGCTTTTTTAGCTTCTTTTAGTGCTTCTTTCATAAATTTTTCTTTTTCTCCGCATGGCCTTTTCCTTTTTATTTTTTATACAAATTAATTTTATCTTCTAAATTTTTAATTTCTTTTATAATATCACTATTTTTCACTACTGTCAATGATTTGA
>CATOLW010000033.1 GCA_951800935.1 uncultured Clostridium sp. | reverse complement strand
AGCAGAATGACTTATTTTAATTTTAGAGTTAACCCCCAGCATAGCTGGGGGTTAACTCTAAAATTAAAATAATAGCAGTTACTCTAATTCTAGAGTAACCGCTAAATATTTCCATTCTCTTCGTTAGATAGGATATGAAACTATATGTTTGGAAATTGTAACATAATTAGAACCAGTTTTACTGACACACCAGTTTTTGAGATGTAACTTGTTGTGACAGATTTTGACTGATGCATATATTATGTCACCAATCTCGGCAGCATCGTACAGCTTTTTGTTATAGAAGTGATACTCTTGTTTGCTATACGACACAGGACACATAGTTTGCATCCACCTTCTTCTCAAGTACTACTACACAGCGACGTTTATACCGTTTTATTCCTAGCATTTTTATTATCTCTAGTACAATAGCTCCAAGAAAAAGAAAGACAATTAGTAATGCTACTAAGAGAAATGGAATTACCACAGTGAGGTATAAGTAACAAAGAAATTTAATCATAATGTTCTCCTTTCCTTAAGTCCGTTAGAATGGACTATAGTTGATATTGTGCACTTATGTTAATTAAAGCATACAACAATTAACATAAAATGTAAAGTTTTCGCAGATTTCTTAACTTTACATGTTCATTTTCTTATATAACTAACAAACATTAAATTGTAAATTATTAGTGAATCCCCTTAATTTACTTGTAAATTTTTTTAATTTAGTGTAAAATACCAATAGATTGTAAATAATGATAAAGAAGGAGAAAAAATGAGATTTGTAGAAAATGAAGAAGATAAAAAAGAATATAAAAAATTCTTAGAAGGAAATGAAAGATGTAACTTTCAACAATCTTTAGAATGGGCTGAAGTAAAAAAGCCAAACTGGAAACCAGAAGTCATTTTAGCAGAAGGAAATAATGGAGAAATTATTGGCTCTCTTTGTGTATGGATTCGAAAAATGCCAATCTTTGGAAATATCATGTATTCTTCGAGAGGACCAGTATGTGATATTCATAATATAGAAGTTATGAAACAACTAACCGATGGAGCAAAAGAATTAGCTAAAAAATACAAAGCCATTGTACTTAGAATGGAACCAGATATAGTAAGTGATGACCAAGATTTTAGAAATGTAGTAACCAATTTAGGTTACCACATTAAAGACGATGCCAAAGACTTTAAAGATGAAATTCAACCAAGATATGTATTTCGCTTAGATATAAAAGGAAAAACAGAAGATGAAATCATGGCAGGATTTAAGCAAAAATGGAGATATAACATTCGTTTAGCAACCAAAAAGGGAGTTACCATTAAAGAAGGAAACAAAGAAGATTTAAAAGATTTTCATAAAATTATGATAGAAACTGGTACAAGAGACGGATTTATCATAAGACCTTTATCCTATTTTGAAAAAATGCATGATTGCTTAGGACCAAAGCATATGAAAATTTTAATGGCATATTATGAAGGAAAGCCTATATCAGGAGTAATACCAATTTTTTATGGAAATAAAACATGGTATTTATATGGAGCAAGTAGCAATAGTCATCGTAACTTAATGCCAAACTATCTGCTACAATGGGAAATGATAAAAATGGCTATCCAAAGAAAAGATGATGTATATGATTTTAGAGGAGTATCAGGAGTAGTAGATGAAAACCATCCACAATATGGATTGTACCGATTTAAACAAGGATTTGGTGCAACTTTCACAGAATTTATTGGAGAAGTTTATTTACCTTTTAAACCACTTACCTATAAATTATATCGCTTTTCAGAAAAAGCATTTAGAACCATTAGACAATTAAAAATGAAATTAAAAAAATAAAACCTAAGTGGAGGAAATATTTGAATACTTTAGTAATAGAAAAGCAAGATTTAAGGCATAATATAGAGCAAATAAAAAAATTTGCTGACAAAAGCCGGAAAAGATGACAAAGGAAACCCTGTTAAAATAATAGCAGTTGTAAAAGCTAATGCGTATGGACTAGGAATGGTAGAATATACAAAATTTTTAATTGACCAGGGAATTTCCTTTTTTGCTGTAGCTACAGTAGAAGAAGCAATTCAACTAAGAAAAGCAGGAATCAAACAAGAAATTTTAATATTATCTTCCACAGCAATCAAAGAAGATGTGGAAACTCTAATTCAAAATAATATAATTCTTACAATTGGTTCAAAAGAAGATATTAAAATAGCAGAAGAAATTGGGCAAGAACAAGATAAAGAAATAAAAGCACATCTAAAAATTGATACAGGATTTGGCAGATATGGTTTTATCGATAACAAACGTGATGAAATGATAGAAGCACTAAAACAGATAAAATATATAAAAGTAGAAGGAACTTTTTCACATTTTTCTTCTAGTTTTTATGATGATAATTATACCAAAAAACAATTTGAGCGATTTATTGATTGCATTGAAGTATTACAAATGAACGCAATCGAAACAGGAATGCTTCATATTTGTAATTCATCTGCTTTTTTAAAATTTCCCAACATGCACTTAAACGCAGTTCGAATTGGTTCAGCCTTTTTAGGAAGAATATCCTGTAAAAATACAATTGGACTAAAAAGAATTGCACACCTAGAAGCGAAAGTAGCAGAAGTAAAAACATTGCCAAAAGGATTTAATATTCGGATATTCAAATAGTTATACAACCCCAAAAGAAATGAAAGTAGCCATTATTCCATGTGGCTATAACGATGGTGTCAATATAGAAGTTGCTAAAGACATGTTTCGAACCATTGACAAATTAAGATATTTATTAGAAAGTATAAAACTATTTTTCAAAAAGCAAGATAAGTATGTAAAAATTAAAGGAACTAATTGCAAAATTTTAGGAAGAATAGGAACTTGTCATGTAGTATGTGATATTGGTCAAAAAGAAATAAAAATTGGAGATACTGCAATTTTTTCTATTCATCCTAATTTTGTTGATTCAAGAATAAGAAGGGAGTATCGATAAGAATGAGTGAAGAAAAAGAGAAAAAAACAAAGGTTAGTTTTTTTCAAAAAGTATGGAATTCTATTACTAAAATTGAAAAATATCCAGATATGGCAGCAGAAGGAATCGGGAAAGCATTTACTTATCTATGTAAAATAGTAGCTATTCTTGTAGTTATTCTTTGCCTTGGTATGATATATCAAACACATCAAATCTTACAAGAAGGAATTCAATATCTGCAAAATGAGTTTCCAGAGTTTTCCTATAAAGATGGAGTATTAGGAGTGGAAGCAGAAAAAAGAATTACCATTTCAGAAGATGATTCTTATGTTGGTAGAACCATTATCGATACTAAAGTAGAACAAGAAGAAACAATCAACCAATATATTAATGAAGTCAACAAAGCAGGAAGTGGAATGATTGTTTTAAAAGATAAAGTTATTTTAAAAAATGGAGCAGTAGCAGGAACCATTAATTACAATTATAAAGAACTATTAGATCAAATGGGAATTACAGAATTCAATAAACAAAAGGTAATTGACTATGCAAACAGTTCACAAGTAATAATACTTTACATTAGCATTTTTATAACCATATTTATTTATAGTTTTATTATGTATTTATTAACAACTGTATCAAATGCTATTTTCTTAAGTGTGTTTGGCTATTTAAGCACTTGGGTTGCACATATCAAGATGAGATTTTTAGCAATATTTAACATGGCAATCTATGCACTAACTTTATCTATTTTTCTAAATATGCTATATATTGGTATTAATATTTTTATTGATTTCAATATAGAATATTTCCAAGTAATGTATGTATCAGTAGCAGCCATTTACTTAGTAGCAGCTATATTTTTACTAAAAACGGAATTTATGAAAAGACAAGCAGAATTAATGAAAATTGAAGAAGCACAAGAAATTGTAAGAAGAGAAATACAAGAGCGTGAAGAACAAGAAAAACGTGAGCAAGAAAAAAAGGAAAGACAAAAGAAAGACGAAGAAGAAAAGAAGAAAAACGAAGAAAAAGAACAAGAAAAACAAGATAATGAAGGAGAACCACAAGGTTCTAATGCTTAAATTAAAGCAAATGGCTAAAGTGGGACAGGCACAACATAACCATAGAAAGGATGTTAGAAAAATGAGTAAAAAGAAAAATAATAAAAAACAAGAAAAAAAGCTATGGATAACTCTTATCATTCTTATAATATTAGCTATTTTATTAGCAGGATTAACCCTATATTATAAGAATAATAAAGATAAAGAAGACGAAAAAACAATAGCTTATACAGATTTGATCAAAGAATTATCCTATGGAAACATAGAAAAAGTTGAAATGACAGTAGGAAGTACAACCATAAAAGTAAAACAAAAAAATGTAGAGGAAGAAAAAACAGCAATTGTTCCTAATACAGAGAGTTTTATTGGATTAGTACAAGAGAAAGTAGCACAAGGAAATGAAATTGAATTAATTCAAAAACCAAAAAGTGTATTAGCACAAGCACCAGCATTTATAGTTTCCTTTTTACCAACTTTAATTATGCTTGCTTTATTTATTATGATATTTAAAATGCAAGGACTAGGAGAAAAAGGAAAAGTATATGATGATACAGAAAGAAAAACAAAAATTAAATTTGATGATGTTGCTGGATTAGATGAGGAAAAAGAAGAATTAGTAGAAATTGTAGAATTCTTAAAGAAACCAGAAAAATTCACAAAAATGGGAGCCAAAATTCCCAAAGGAGTTTTACTATATGGAAAACCAGGAACAGGAAAAACATTAATTGCAAAAGCAATTGCAGGAGAAGCAGATGTACCATTTATATCTATGAGTGGATCAGAATTTATTGAAATGTTTGCAGGTTTGGGAGCTTCTCGTGTTAGAAAATTATTTGAAAAAGCAAGAAAATTATCACCATGTATTGTATTTATTGATGAGATTGATGCTATTGGTTCAAGAAGAACTTCAAATAGTGGAGCAGAAACAGAAAACAACCAAACTTTAAATCAATTATTAGTAGAAATGGATGGATTTAGCTCAGAAGAAACAATTATTGTACTTGCAGCTACAAACCGACCAGAAATGCTAGATAAGGCATTATTAAGACCAGGAAGATTTGACCGACAAATTACCATTCCAACACCAGACTTAAAAGGAAGATTAGAAATTTTAAAAATACATGGAAAAGATAAAAAAATATCAGATACTGTGAACTTAGAAAGTATAGCAGAAGATACAGCAGGATTTACAGGAGCAGAATTAGCAAATATCTTAAATGAAGCAGCAATCATTGCAACTAAAAATGCGCATGAAGATATTGAAAATGAAGATATTGAAGAAGCGGTAAAAAAGGTAACAGTAGGAATTGAAAAAAGAACCAGAGTTTACTCAGAAAAAGACAAAAAACTAACTGCTTACCATGAAGCAGGACATGCTGTTGTTAGTAGATATTTACCAACTCAACCAGAAGTAAAAGAAATATCAATTATACCAAGAGGAGTAGCGGGAGGCTACACCATGCATAAATCAGATGAAGATAAGTATTATATTTCTAAAACAGAAATGCAAGAAAAATTAATTGTATTATTAGGTGGACGAGCAGCAGAAAAATTGGTATTAGATGACATTTCAACAGGAGCAAGTAATGACATCGAAGTAGCAACTAAAATAGCAAGAGATATGGTAACGAAATATGGAATGAGTGAAACTTTAGGACCAATTGACTTCCAAGGAAAGGAACCATATGAAATGCAAATGTTTGGTGAAAATATAGGTGACAAAATTGGACAAGAAGTAAAAATACTAATCGATACTGCCTACAATGACGCACAAACTTTATTAAAACAACATAGGGATAAATTAGATACCATAGCACAAGAGTTACTAGAAAAAGAAAAAATTAATGAAAAAGATTTTAAGAAATTTTTTAAAGACTAGAGGATTTCAAGAAAGATTTTTGGGGGATGTTTTTTAAAACGAAGATTTTAAGAAACGTCCCCCAAATCTTTTTTAATAATATAAACGATAAACCATGATTACTCCTAAGATAGAATTAATAAGTGTCATAGCTAATGTGATAGCTGATAAGATGATACCAGCAAGAGAAAAACCATTTTTTTCATTTTTTCTTGCAACACATCCTAATGCAAGTCCTGTAATAGTAACTGGATAACCAAATAAAGGAATAAGCCAAGCTACGATTCCAACAAGACCTAATACAAAAGAAGCAATGGATTTACCACCAATTTGTTTTTCTTCATTTTCTTCCACGATATTTTCCCCCTTATTTCTTATTTTATATAGTATACTAAAGGAGTTCTAAATTGTCAATTTTTAGGCTTCATTGTAAATTAGATAGCAATATGATATAATGGACACGAAGAAGAAAGAGAGGATTTGCAGAATGGAGAAGATAGAAATATTTGATAAACTAGAAAAAGTAGTATATTTAACACAACCATCTCCAGTTGTATTGATATCAACGATAAGCAAAAACCAAATAGAAAATGTAGCCCCCTTTGCTATGTTTATGAATTGTTCTTCAGCCAGTCCACATATGATAGCAATAGCAATTTCACCCAAAACAGATACTTATGCTAACATAAAGGAAACAAAACAGTTTGTAGTAGGTATTCCACAAGAAAAAATATTAAAAAATTTATATAAAGCTGGAGAAAAAATAGATAAAAATATAAGTGAATTTGAAATTACTAATTTAACACCTTATGATGCAAAACGATTGGATTGTAAAAGAATAAAAGAATGCGTAGTAAATATAGACTGTATTTTTGAAAATGAAATGGAAACAGGAAATCATCATATTATAGTTGGAAAAGTAATTGACTGTGATATAGATAAAAATAAATATATAGAAGATAAAGTTAAATTAAGAAGTAATATTTCAAATATCTATCATATTACAGGAAATAAATTTATGGTAAATGGTAAGTTAAAAGAAATAAATAATGAGTAAGGAGAAAAGAATGGATAAAGATTTTGAAAAATTAGTAGAAAAAGCCAAAGAATTAGCAGAAATAAAAAACTTAAGTAAATATGCTATTTCTGGTCAAGTAGCTTGTGCCTTAATGACTAAAGATGGAAATATATATACAGGGATTTCTACAGAAATAAGATGCAATTTAGGAAAATGTGCAGAATATGCAGCAATAGCAGAAATGTTAAAAAATCATGAAAGTGAGATATCAAAAATAGTTGCTTGTTCAGCAAGAGGAGGAATTTATGCACCTTGTGGAAGTTGTAGAGAAATCATTCGAATGGTGAATGACAACAATTTGAATACGAAAATAATGGTAGCGCAAGATAAAGTGATGCAATTAAAAGAGTTATTGCCAGAAATGTATATTACAAAAAGAAAATAAAAAAAGAAGGTGTGGATATGACAATTAGAGAAGCTATTTATAAAGGAAGCCTAAAACTAAAAATGAAAAATATAGATAGTCCCAAGTTAAAAGCCAGACTATTAATGCAATTTATATTAGAGCAAACGAGACAATACATTACAATATATGACGAAAAAAAATTGACAGAAGAGCAAGAAGAAAAATACTTTAAGAATATAGAAAAACTAGAAAAAGGAATACCATTGCAGCACATTACACATAGGCAAGAATTTATGAAAATGAATTTCTATGTTAATAAAAATGTGCTAATACCACGACCAGATACAGAAGTTTTAGTAGAAGAAGCCATTAAAATAGCCAAAAAAATCAATGCAAAAAAAATATTAGACTTATGTACAGGAAGTGGAGCGATTGCCATATCACTTGCCAAATATATAGAAAATAGCCAAATTACAGCCATTGATATAAGCGAAAAAGCCATAGAAGTAGCTAAAAAAAATGCGAAAAGTAATGGTGTAGAAAAGCAAATTGCATTTTTTAAGTCAGACTTATTCAAAGATTTACCAAAAGAAAAATATGATATGATTATTTCAAATCCACCTTATATCAAAAGAGAAATTATAAAAACATTAGACGAGGAAGTAAGACAAGAACCATTAATGGCTTTAGATGGAGGATGGGATGGATTAGATTTTTATCGAAAGATAATTCATCAAGCTTATGAATTTTTGAAATATAGAGGATATCTATGTTTAGAAATTGGCTATGACCAAAAAATAGATGTAATTGACTTAATTGAACAAGAAGAAAAATATGTAGACACTTATGGTAAAAAGGATTTATATGGAAATGATAGGGTTATGATAACGAAAGTAGGGGATTAATATGTCTTTTTCTTCAGACATAAAACAAGAATTAAATAAAAATAGTAATCTAGCTAACAAAGAAATTGTAAAAAATGAGTTAATTGGCTATTTTATATCAGGAAATACCAATGTAATGAATAAAAAGGAAATCAAGTTTTCCACAGAAAGTGATTACAATATCAATCGATTTTCTAAACTTTTATCCAATTTAGACATTAATCATAAAATAGAAATATCACGGAAAGATATTTGTAATTACGATAAAGACAAAAGAGGTTAATTGGCTTTTCATACAAGATGGACAAATTTATTTGAAGTTAGAAAAGGAAACCAAGGAAGAAAATTTAAAAGCCATTATCCGAGGAGCTTTTATGGGTGCAGGCTCTATGAATAATCCAGAAAAGGAATATCATTTAGAGGTCGATTTAGGAAATAAAGAAAACTTAGAAGCGGTAATAAAAATATTGCAACAACTAAAAATTCCAGTAAAAATCTTTCAACTAGCTATCTATATAAAAGAAGGAGAAGCTATTTCTAGATTTTTGGCATTAATAGGAGCCAACAAAGCAGTTATGCAATTCGAAGATATTAGAATTCAAAAAGAAATGAGAGGAAAGGTAAATCGTTTAGTAAACTGTGAAACAGCTAACCTAAATAAGACTCTCAATGCATCCATTGAACAAATTGCAGCAATAAAAAAATTGCAAGAAACAGGGAAATTTCAAAAGTTAGATGACAATTTAAAAGAAATAGCAATATTGCGATTAGAAAATCCAGATATGCCTTTAGTAGAATTGGGAAAACAATTAAGAAATCCAGTAGGAAAATCAGGTGTTAATTATAGATTAAAAAAAATAATGGAGATAGCAAATGGAAAATAATGAATTAGGAATTTATATCCATATACCATTTTGTAAAAGTAAGTGTTATTATTGCGATTTTACTTCTTATACCAATCAAAATGAGAAAATAGAAGATTATATTCAAGAAGTAGTAAAAGAAATAGAGCAATATGATATAAGTAATTATAATGTTACAACAATTTATATAGGAGGGGGTACTCCTTCTTATATTGATGAAAAGTATATAAAACAATTATTAGAAAAATTA
>CATOLW010000032.1 GCA_951800935.1 uncultured Clostridium sp. | reverse complement strand
ATTTAAGTTATTTATTAAAATTTTCATATTATATTAACACCTCTTTCTTATTTTTATTATATTCTAAATTTAATAGACTTTTTGAATTAAATTCATTGTTCCCCAATTTTTTATTTTTTTAGGGGAACGGCTAACCCTTTATCAATACTGGATTTTCTAGTTTTATTTTTTTAATTAACTGTTTTTATAAAAAGTTCCCCAATTTTTTTTTGAGTGTTCCCCAAAAATAATATAATTTTTTAAACTTTTTTAATTTTTATTAAACCTCTTTAAACTTTTTTAAATTTTTCATAATCTCTTGAATTATTGATAATAGTGTGTTATATTGATTTTAGTTAATATCATAGTGTACTAAGTGAGCGACTACGAACCGGAAGGTCGGGGGTTCGAATCCCTCCTGGTGCACCAAAACAATTGATACTGTGAGGATATGCTAATTTGTATCTTTGCAGTATTTTTTGTTTTTCAAACAAATTATTATCATACGATCAAATTTTATAGGTGGTAATCTAGATGACAGATAAACAATATATTGATATTGCAATCGACATTTCAAAAAACGCTAAATATTCATATGATGCTATTGTCGTAAAGGATTGAAAAATCATTGGTAAAAGTGATGATAAAACTCTAATGAAAATTAGATATAATCTTTATTGACAAAATATTATAAATGTATTAAAGTTTTAATATCTATAATTGTTGTACTTACTACATAGTGTATTTAAATTTTATGGGCATACCTATTCAGTCTAATTCGATATTGTTATACTTGTATATATAGTGTATTTAAATTTTACAGTATATTTGCCATAAGCCAATAAACTAGAAATTATACTTTTACATATCGTGTATTTAAATTACATCCATTGAAAAAAGTCTTCTATGTCAAATTGGTTATACTTTTACATATAGTGTATTTAAATTTGAATAACTGGTCGTCAATAGCTTTTACTTGTCCGTTATACTTTTGCATAAGTGTATTTAAATTAGTGTGCATATGTAGGAGATTAGGCACCCCATAAGTTGTACTTGAACATATCGTGTATTTAAATTATACAATTGTTGATGAAAAAGTTTATTATAGAAAGTTATACTTGTACCGATAGCGTATTTAAATTCAAAACATTTGCCATTTTCATGCAAAGAGATTATATTATATTTTACATATAATGTATTTAAATTGTGATTATAATTCAAATTTTACTTTTTCTAGTGTTGTAAGTTTTCTACTTACATATTATATACAAGATGTATAAAAAAGAACTAAACTAAAATCTAGTCTAGTTCTTTCTTTTCAATTGAAAAGTACTAACCAATAAATTCTTCTCGATGCGCTTCTATGTATTGTATATCCCGTTGAATGTTTTTTATAGAATAACCTGTTTCTTCTGCAAGTTCCTCTACAGTCCACTCGTCAAAATATAGCCACGCTAGAGTTTGAAGTCTCTTTTTTCTTTCGTAAGCATTCCCCGATTGATAATATGGTTGAGGCATTAGTGTTCCCTCCTACAAATAATTATTTTATAGAACCTATGTGAGCATTCTTAAAAGGATTTTATCACATTTACATAATTTTTGCAATTATTTAGTGTATAAAAGTTAATTTATTCTAACTCTCTTCTTTTTATTGTTATGTCGTCATAAATTTCTTGTAATGTATTAGAACAAACTTGATGAAGTCTAAAAAATTCTATTACTTGATTGGCAATATTCTTGTCTGCTGAAATTATTGCATTCTCTTTGTAAAATTCTGGTGGATATCTATTTTTGTTATAAATAATTTTTTCTTCTATACACATTGCATATAGTTTGCTGCCATCTATTAAACGTTGTCTTTCTCTATAATATTTAAGTATAACAGAATACCCTAAGTCCTTTTCTTGCTCTGGTGTTGTATATGCCATTCCTCTATATTCTTTTTCTATTACCATTTTTTATCACCGCAAATATTGTAACATATTCTTTTGTTTTTTCTTGTCGAAAACTGTAATTATTTTAATTTTTTTACAATTTTTTATCTTACTTTACCTATCTATTATTCACGCATTCTATAAAAGATATGCCTTTGCATTTACAAAGTAATAGCATAAAAAGAATCCACTTTATTTCGTGGATTCTTTTTTACTCTCCCCATTTAAAATTGCCTCTTCCTTTTTGTTGTCCTCTACTTCTTGTTTCTTAATCGCATCCATAATCATAATAAACTTAACGCTACCCTCATTATCTCCATTAAGCATGGTAAAATTATGATACTCCTTTGACAAATTTTTTAATTTCTGAAGTCTATCTGTCTTATCCTTTAAATTAGTATTCATATAATCACAAATTTTTTGGATACCTTCTTCGTTAAATGTTTTGATTCCTTCTGCTAATGTATTAGCACCTGTATTTAATTCACTTGCACCATTTTGTAAAGAATTGGCACCATCATTTAAATTATTTAAACCTGTTGTTAATTGATTTAATCCTTCTTGTAAGGTGTTCATTTGTGTAGCAACCTGATTTTGTGCTTGTGTTTTTACTTCATTGGCTACTTGTTTGGCTACTTCTTGTGCTGTCTTTTCTGCTGTTTGTGTTGCTGTATTTTGTGCTACTAATTGTGCTGTACTGTTTGAAACCTGACTAGTTACTTGTTCTGCCACATTTTGTGCTGTTTGATTTGCTACTTTTTTTGCTGTTCCTTGCATTATTTGTATGACATAAGCTTCTTGTGTAGCATCTAAATTTAATCCTTGTAAGGATTGTTTTAATTGTTCTTCTGATACTAGTTTTGCTACTTCACTTTCTGCTTGTTTTCCAATGCTTGCTTTCTGACTTTGTATATTTTGCATCGCTACTGCTTGTGCTTGGTTTCCTATTCCTGCTTTTTGCTCTGCTGATAAAACTGCCAATTGTTTAGCTTGATTAGCAATTGTCGCTAAAGTATTACTATCTAGTGCTTCACTTTTATTACTTGTTAATTGATTGGTTGCTTTGCTAACTTCTTCTTTTATTTTTTTTGCTCCCTTATAAGCGGCACCTGCTCCTTGTGTTAATTCTTGTGTGCCAGAAGCTAATTGATTGGTTCCTTCTGCTAAAGTTACACTTCCTTCTTCTATTTTACCACTTGCTGTTTGTAGTGTATCAACCTTTTCGTATATTTCATCTAATTTATCTAAAAATGTTAAATCATCATCTTCTAATACCTTTGGTGTTACAAAAGTAATTATATTTCCTAATTCAAAATCTGTCGTATCCATAGTTATTTCAATATTATTTGGTATCTCTATATCGTTTTTATCCATTGCTAAGCTTTCTTGTAAACCTGGCATAGCAATTCCCATAACCACGGTTTTACTTCCATCGTTGATTACTTTTCCATTTGTTATTTCTATATTTTTGTTGGTATCATTTTGTAAAATAGTTCCTGCCACCACAACAAAAGGGGTATACATTTTTTCTTCTTTTCCATTTAAATTAACAATATGTTCTTCTTTGTTTTCATACTGAATAGTTACTTTTACATGTCCTTCTTTTCCCAATATCTCTTCTGGTTTTACAACTTTTCCATTTAATTCATACTTAATATTACATGCAATTGGTAACTCTTTTTGACTTTCTCCTTGATAATAAATATCTTTTTTATCAGCTTTCCAAATTAATGAATTTCCTTCTTGTGTAAAAGTTTCTTCCCCATTTGTATTTTCAATGTTTAATAAATCAGAAATATCATTGATTACTTCTAATTCCTCTTTATTTTCAAGATGGGTACTAACTATAGTTTGATAATTTTCTCCTTGGCTATTTACATTTGCATATACTGTTTCGTCTTTTGTATAAGCAAAAACTGGTAATGTATAAGTACATATACTACATAACAATATACTTGCTATTATTTTATTTTTCATTTTTATCCTTCCTTTCTTAAATAGGATTTTTAAAGATTCTATTTTAGTCCTCCTTAATCTCTCTTCTTTTGTCAAATACCATTAAAAATGCTGGTAATACTGTAATAACTACTATCATACTAATAATGGCACCTCTCGACATTAGCGAACAAAGTGATCCTATCATTTCTATTTTAGAGTACACACCTACTCCAAAAGTTGCTCCAAAGAAACATAGTCCACTTACAACAATTGAACTAATGGAACTTCCTAATGCTTCACTAATGGCTTGTTTTTTGTCTTTTCCTTCTTTTCGCTGTGCTTTATATTTCGTAGTAATTAAAATAGCATAATCAATAGTTGCTCCTAATTGTATGGTTCCAATTACAATAGAAGCTACAAATGGTAAGGTAGTGTTTGTATAGAATGGTATTCCCATGTTGATAAATATCGCAAATTCAATTACAATTATTAAAATAATTGGTAATGAAATGGATTTTAGTACTATTATCATTATGATAAAGATAACTCCAATAGAAACGACATTTACACTGTTAAAATCATGGTCACTAATTTCTACTAAATCTTTCATCAGTGGACCTTCTCCTGCTAATATTGCTTTTTCGTCATATTGTTTGATAATTTCATTGATTTTCATAATTTGTTCATTTAGCTCATCGGTTGCCATTTCATATTTTGAATTAATTAAAATCATTTGGTATTCATCATTTTGAAACACTTGATTAATATCTTCTGGAAGCACTGTTCCTGGTATATTTCCTGCTATTTTTGAATACCCTAATGTCCATTCAATTCCTTCTACTGCTTCAATTTTATCTAACATTTCATTGATTTTGTAATCTGGAATATTTTTATCCATTAATAATACTTCTGCTGATACAATGTTAAATTTCTCTTTTAATGTTTGGTTTGCTTCTACACTTTTTAAAGTATCTGGTAATGATTTGTCCAAATTATAATATACTTGTGTATGACTATATCCATAAATAGCAATTGGTAAAATAAGAATAAATATTAATATAATCGCTTTATGATGTTTTATGGTAAAATCTTTTATTCCCATAAATTTTGGCATAATTTCTTTGTGCTTTGTTTTTTCAATTGTTTTGTCAAATGTTAATAAAATGGCTGGTAAGATTGTTATTACACAGATAACACCTAGTAATACTCCCTTTGCCATGACAATTCCAATATCTCTTCCCAAGGTCAAATCCATACTACAAAGTGCTAAGAATCCCGCAATGGTAGTGAAAGAACTTCCAATAACGGATGTCATAGTTTGGCTGATGGCATGTGCCATTGCTTGGTTTTTATCTTTGTAGTTTTTTTGCTCATCCTTGTAACTATGGTATAAGAAGATAGCAAAATCCATAGTTACTCCCAATTGAAGTACAGCACTTATTGCTTTTGTAATATAAGAAATTTGTCCTAAGAAAATATTGCTTCCCATATTATAAAGAATAGCAATTCCTATATTAAGTAGCAAAATAATTGGTGCTACATAAGAGTCCAAAGCTACTTGTAAAATAATAATACATAATATAACAGCTATTACAACATAAATTGCTATTTCCGAATTTGATAAATCTCTTGTGTCTAATATAGTTGCTGACATTCCACTTATTTTGCATTGTTCATTTGTCATTTCTCTTAATACTTCAATCGTTTGCATCGTTCTATCAGATGAAATCCCATCCTTGAAAGTAACTAGTAATAAGGTATCGCCATTTTTATAAATTTTATCTTTTATTTCATTTGGTATCATTTGAGTTGGAATGCTAGTTCCTATAATGTCTGCTATTCCTACTACTTTTTCTACATTGTCTACTTGCTTTATTTTATCTTCTAATTGTTTAATATCTTTTGTTTTCATTTTTTCTAGTACAATTATAGAAAACGCACCCATGTTGAAGTCTTCTGATAGTATGTTTTCTCCTTGTAATGTTTCAATATCTTCTGGCAAATATATTAAAATGTCGTAGTTGATTTTTGTTAGCTTCATACCAATCATCGCTGGTATCATTAGTAAAAGTGCAATGATTAGGATTACCTTCTTATGTTTGCATACAAATTCTCCAAATTTTAGTTGTAGCATTTTTACGCTCCTTTCCTTTTGTGACCATTAGTCATTTTATATATTATATTACTTTTGTGACCATTGGTCAATACTTTTTATATTTTTATTGCTATTTTTTCTTTTTTATGTCATAATAGTTTTAGAATAAATATCATTTGGAGAATTATTATGGGGATTTTAGAACAAAAAAATGAAAAAGAAAGCAGACTGTTAAATACTGCTTTTAAGTTATTTACAGAGAAAGGAATCAAAAATACATCTATTCAAGAAATTGTAGATAATGCAAAAGTTGCAAAAGGTACTTTTTATTTGTATTTTAAAGATAAATATGAAATTCGTGATGTTCTAATCACAAAAAAGTCAGAAAAATTATTTACAGAAGCTTTAACAAAAATGCGAAAAAATTATATTCAAGAATTTTCTGACCAAATTATTTTTGTAATTAATTATGTAATAGATGAACTAGCTAAAAATCCGCTTCTTTTAAAGTTTATCTCTAAAAATTTGTCTTGGGGTGTTTATAACGAAACAATTATTAAACTATATGATACTTCTGAAAATAAGGAAAGCGGTTTATATGCTTTGTTTTTAAAAGGGGTTGAAGAAAACCACATTAAATTAAAAAATCCAAAGGTTACTTTGTTTATGATTATCGAATTGGTAAGCGCTACTTGCTTTGATTCGATTTTGTATAAAAATCCTTTACCAATTGAAGAATATAAACCTTTTTTATATGAGGCTATTCGTAGTTTTTTGAAATAGCTTGTAATATTATCTATCATATTATTTTATCTCACCCATATATTTATATGAGGTGATTTCTTTGCTCATAAAATCATTTAAAATAAACAAAAAGTTACTAATTATTTTTATTGTACTTATTATCTTATTATCTAGTATCACTATTTTCTATTCTTTTGCAACAGAAGAAGTTACTAAAAAAAAAAAAAAAAAAAGATTTTATTAAATGGGTCGATTTTAATGTCACTTCTGAAGCTTTAAATTTAACGGCTAAATTAGACATAGACTCTCACAACAAAGAAAATGGAATCGTTTATAATTGGATTGAGCTACTTGCCTACTTATCTTGTAAAAATGGTGGCAATTTTAAAAATTTCACGCCAAAATCCTTGCAAGATTTAGTAGTTCAATTAGAAGATGGACAGACAATACAAGATTTGACACAAGATTTAAAGTTTTATGATTATTATTTCGAAAGTTATTCTGCTGTTTTAGGCGGTTTTATTGGTAATTATTCCATTGAGGTTTTAAATGAAGATGGCTCCAAATCCTATCAGGAAAAATATGGATTGAAGGCTTTTCTTCCCATTGCTAAGAATTATTCTTTTAGTCATTATGATGACTTTGGAAATACTAGATCTTATGGTTTTAAAAGAACTCATTTAGGAAATGACTTAATGGGAAGTATTGGTACTCCTATTATTGCCGTGGAGTCTGGTGTTGTTGAAAATATTGGTTGGAACCAATATGGTGGTTGGCGTATTGGAATTCGAAGTTTGGATACAAAGCGTTATTACTATTATGCTCATTTAAGAAAAAATCATCCTTATTGTGAAGGCTTAGAACAAGGTATGACTGTAAAAGCTGGTGATGTAATTGGTTATCTTGGTATGACTGGTTATAGTACCAAAGAAAATGTAAATAATATTAATGTTCCTCATTTGCATTTTGGTATGCAATTAATTTTTGATGAATCTCAAGTAGATAGTCCTAATGAAATTTGGATTGATGTGTATCAGATTATTGAGTTTTTGATGAAAAATCGTAGTGAGGTTTATATGGCAAATAAGGAAACAAAAGATTATGAAAGAAAATTTGATTTCATAGATAGTAATTTGACAGAATAAGTCGAAAAATGTTGTTTTATGTAAAATTTGTATTATCTGGAAATTTATGGTATAATTAAGTATCAAATAAAAGGAGGTACAATAACATGTACGATGTAGAAAGTGTGTCTAGACGGATAAAAAGTATGGGAGTAACTAATTTTGTAAAAATGATTTCTGCTTCTGATTTCTCTCCAGCTATTAAAAAAGAGCTGGAAAAAATTAATATCTTTAAGAACGGGCAAATTTGCTTGTCTGCTATTTATCTTCTGTCACACTAAATTAATCCCTGGCTGCTACTTAGCAACTAGGGATTCTCCATTTTTATCATCCTTTTATTTTTTTCCTAAAACAATTTTTATTTCTTTATTGATTTTTCCCCTTGTTACTTTAAGAGTTATCTCATCATTTGGTTTTTTCGTATAAATATATTGTCTTAAATCATTCATCGTATTGAGAGAAACCGTATCAATACTAGTAATAATATCTCCTTCTTTTAACTCTGTATTATCAGCTGGTGCATTTTTAGTAATTTGTGCTACATAAATTCCTTTTTCGAAATTAGCATTAGAGCTATTGCTTAAATAAGGAATTACCTCTTTATCATAGGCATAGATTCCAAGGGTTGCTTCTTCAAAATTTCCTGAGGTTTTAAAGCTTTCAATAATTGGTTTTATAATATTAATAGGGACGGCAAATCCAATTCCTTCTGCTGATGAAATTTTTACCGTATTAATTCCTAATACCTCTCCATTTGGATAAATAATTGGACCTCCACTATTTCCTGGATTTATGGTAGCATCCGTTTGAATTAAGTCTGTCATATAAGAAGATTTATTTTCTTCTTCAATTTTAATGGTTCTATTTTTGGCACTGATAATTCCTGATGTAACGGTTCTTCTAAACTCAAATCCGAATAGGATTTCCGAATCGCATACACAGTTTCTCCTACTCGAATTTGATTAGAATCTCCAAGTATAACAGGTTCTAAATTTTTAGCATTTATTTTAGTAAGAGATAAATCTAAGCCAGAATCACTCCACATAACCGTTCCATCATAATTGTTTCCATTTTCTAGTGTAATGTAACATTTACTATACTTTTCTCCTGTTACATGTTCATTACTTAAAATATAACCATCTTCTGTTACAATCATTCCTGTTCCTAGTCCTAGCTCACTTTCGGTACTTTTGGATAAAATACTATTTCCCGCATTTTTTAGCTTTGAAATTCCCACTACTTTTCTTGTTGTTTCTTCAATAACATCTGCTACTTTTTTGCTTTCTTCTTCTGTTTTTTCCACAGTTTGTTCCGTTTTTGTGGATTGTATTTTTGTTGCTTCATAATGATCTGGATTTACTTCTATGTTCTGATAGGTAGTATATAAGTAAAAAATAAATATCCATATGAGTATAGCAAGTATCCCTATTACAATTATTTTTTTAGGATTGTTTTTCGCTTTTTCTTTTCTTATCAAATTTTCCCACCTCTATTTAAAGTGTTTCCATTTTTTACTTTTTTA
>CATOLW010000031.1 GCA_951800935.1 uncultured Clostridium sp. | reverse complement strand
AAAAAAGGTATTGACAAGAAAAGGAAAAGGGTATAAAGTATTAGCAGTCGATTAGTAAGAGTGCTAAAACAAAAACTTTAAGGAGGTAAAAAAATGATTAAACCATTAGGAAACAGAGTATTAATAAAAATGAAAGAAGGCGAAGAAACAACAAAAAGTGGAATTATTTTAGCTGGAAATGCACAAGAAAAGCCACAGATAGCAGAAGTAATAGAAGTTGGACCAGGAGAAAAAATAGACGGAAAAATAGAACCAGTTAATGTGAAAAAAGGTGATAATGTAATTGTAAGTAAATATTCTGGAACAGAAGTAAAATACGAAGGAATAGAATATATCATTGTAAAACAAGATGATATTTTAGCAATAGTAGAATAAGGAAATAAAAGGGAAAAGGCGTGTTCAAAAATCTCTAAAAGAGGGATTTTAAGGAACGTCCCCAAATCCCTGTTAGAAAGGAAGGATAAAAATGGCAAAAGTGATTAAATTTGGAGAAGAGGCAAGAAGGTCTTTATTAGAAGGAGTTAATAAATTAGCAGATACAGTTAAGGTAACATTAGGACCAAAGGGAAGAAATGTAGTATTAGATAAGAGTTTTGGTGCACCACTTATTACAAATGATGGTGTTACGATTGCAAAGGAAATTGAATTAGAAGATAAATATGAAAATATGGGAGCTCGTTTAGTAAAAGAGGTTTCTACTAAAACAAATGATGTTGCAGGAGACGGAACAACAACAGCTACTGTTTTAGCACAAAGTATGATTAAAGAAGGCGTAAAAAATGTAGCAGCAGGTGCTGACCCAATGGCAATTAAAAGGGGAATTGACAAAGCAGTTGATGCAGCAGTGGAAGGCTTAAAAGAAATTAGCTCTAATATTAATGGAAAAGAAGATATTGCAAGGGTTGCTAGTATTTCTGCTAACAATGAAGAAATAGGTAAGTTAATTGCAGATGCTATGGAAAAAGTATCAAAAGATGGTGTTATTACAATTGAAGAGTCAAAAACTTCTAATACCGAATTAAATGTAGTAGAAGGAATGCAATTTGACAAAGGATATTTATCACCATATATGGCTACTGATACCGAAAAAATGGAAGCAGTATTAGACAATCCATATATATTATTAACCGATAAAAAAATTAGTAATGTTCAAGAGGTATTACCATTATTAGAAGCAATTATGCAAGAATCAGGTAAATTGTTAATTATTTGTGATGATATCGAAGGAGAAGCGTTATCTACTTTAATTCTTAATAAATTAAGAGGCGTTTTAAATGTAGTGGCCGTAAAAGCACCTGGATTTGGAGACAAGAGAAAAGCCATGTTAGAGGATATTGCTATTTTAACAGGTGCAGAAGTAATTACATCAGATTTAGGATTAGAATTGAAAGATACTACAATAAGTCAATTAGGTAGAGCAAAGCAAGTAAAAGTGCAAAAAGAAAATACCATTATAGTAGATGGTAATGGAGATAAACAACAAATTGCTGATAGAGTAGGACAAATTAAAGCACAAATAACAGAAACAAATAGTGAATATGACAAAGAACAATTACAAGAAAGACTAGCAAAAATTGCAGGTGGAGTAGCTGTGATTGGAGTAGGAGCTGCAACAGAAGTTGAAATGAAAGACAAAAAACTAAGAATTGAAGATGCCTTATCTGCGACAAAAGCAGCTGTAGAAGAAGGAATTGTAGCAGGTGGAGGAACAGCCTTAATGAATGTAATTCCAAAAGTTGAAAAATTGGTAGATTCTTTAGAAGGTGGAGAAGCATTAGGAGCAAAAATTGTATTAAAATCTTTAGAAGAACCAGTAAAACAAATTGCAATAAACGCAGGATTAGAACCAGCAGTTATTGCAGATACAGTGAAAAAATCTAAAGAAGGAGTTGGATTTGACGCAGCAAAAGAAGAATATGTAGAGATGAAAAAAGCAGGAATTGTAGATCCAACAAAAGTAACCAGAAGCGCTTTGCAAAATGCAGCATCAATTGCTTCTATGGTACTTACAACCGAAAGCATTGTAACAGATGCTCCAGAACCTAAAGGATGTAACTGTAGTTCTCATGATGCTATGCCAGCTGGAATGGATGGAATGTATTAAAAAAAATGTTGATATAGGAAAACTATATCAGCATTTTTTTTGTAAAATAGAAATAAAAAAATGTAGAAAACTGTTAACAAAAATAGAAATTTGTGATATGATAAAAGACGAAAAAAGAGAGGGGAATGAAAATGGAAATAAGTAAGAAAAAAAGAATTGTAATCATTAGTAGTATAGTATTGGCAATCATTATCATAGTAGCAAGTATTTTTTTAGTTTTCTTTCATAATAATGATAGCAAAGCAGCTAGCAACGAATCAGTAGAAGAAATAAGAAAAATACCAGATGTTAGTTTGGAAAATACGATTTTTGAAATGTCAGAAACAGAACTAACCAATGAAAAAATAAAAATAACCATATCTTCTCAACTAGAAAATTATAATTTGTATTATTATATTAAACCAGAAGAAGAAAATGAAAATATAGAAGAAAACTATATTTTATATCAAAATGAAATAGAAATTGAGGAAAATGCAAACTTATATTTTAAATATGAATTAGAGGGAAACTATAGCGAAAATCCATACATATTAGAAATTAATAATATTGACAACGAAATGAAAGAAGAAATACCAGAAAATGAAGGAGCAACAGAAGAACAATTACAAAAGGAAAAAGTAACTAAAATTAGCAATACAGCACCTTATTATATTGTAGTAAATTATGTAGCTAATGTTGTTACCATATATGGAAAAGATGAAAACAATGAATATACAAGACCAGTAAAAGCAATGATATGCTCCACAGGAGTTGCCACACCAAGAGGTGGCATATATAAGCTTGGTGCAAGAAGCAGATGGAGAGCTTTATTTGGAAATGTGTATGGACAATATACAGTAAATATAGTAGGAAATATATTATTCCATTCTGTACCATATTTAAGTACAGATAATAGTACTTTAGAATACTGGGAATATGATAAACTAGGAACCTCTGCCTCAGCAGGTTGTATAAGACTTAAAGTAGAAGATGCAATATGGATTTATAATAATTGTGGAAGAGGAACACAAGTAGAATTTTCTTCTAATGCACCAACTCCACTAGGAAAACCAGGGGCTAAGAAAATATCTGGTTATCCAGAACTAAGAGGATTTGATCCAACTGACCCAGCAGCTAACAATCCATGGAAAAATGCAAATCTTTCTCAAAACAACAATAACAACAATAACAATAATAATTCTAATAACGATAATTCTCAAGCACAGAAACCAGAACCACCAAAGAAAGAAGAGATAGAAGAACCAAAGCAACCAGAAGAAAAACCTATTGTTCCAGAAGAACCAGACGAAAAAGATGAGGAAGACGACAAGAACCCACCAACTGAAGAAGAAAAAAAGGACACAACAACTAACGCAACAGACGATTAAAAATAAAAAAGAGGGATTAATCCTAAGGTCTATGGATTAATCCTTTTCTTCATCTTCTAGTTCTTGTTTTAAGAGTAATCCTTGAATAAAGTTTTCTAAAATTCTTCTATTTTTTCGATTAAGACGTTTTATATCATCTATAAAAAAAGTATCAGAATCATTAGGAGCAGATGTTTTTTGCTTTTTTTCATCTGACTTGCCTAAAATATAGTCGATGGACACATCAAATAATTCTGATAATTTTAGTAGAGTTTCAGTATTTGGATCTCGTTCTCCTGTTTCGTAAAACCCGACTACTCTTTCAGATTTTCCAATGTATTTTGCGATATCTGATTGTAATAAATGTTTTTTAACTCGTAATTCTTTGATTCGATTCATAAGGTTCCTCCTATATTTTGATTAAAGTATATCACAATTTTTCTATTTTTTCATTAAATTTTACAAAAAATTGTGGCGCAAACAATGTGTTTACGCCATTTAAGGTTATGCGTTTCGAATTTCCCAGATGACCTTATACGCTATTTTGCGCATTTTATCTTTTAAGGTGGTTTCATCAGTGCACACATAATATGGACTGGTAATTTCTGGCTGATACCAGATGATTTTTGTAGTCTGCAGTATCTCTTCTGCATTTTCTTCATCTATACAGCGTCCAGTAACGAGAACTATTGCACTGCCGTCAACATCTGATACAATCATACCACCACGAGGCGGGTCATATATCCGCTTAATTTTAAAATCAAATGTTACAGTCTGATATCGGGGATCAAATGCTCTGATATCTAAGCTTAAAATTTTTACGTCTTTTTTTTATGCCATTGCTTGCCTCCTTATTCTACATTGCACTTAGCGATTTCTTTTACTCTCATATTATATCATATTTACATAAAATGGTCAAATTTTTCAACTAAAATATATATAATAAAAAGCCATAATACTAGATTTCTCTAATACAATGACTTTTCTTGGCGCCAACAGGCAGAATCGAACTGCCGACCTACAGGTTACGAATCTGTTGCTCTACCAACTGAGCTATATTGGCATAACTAAAAAACATCTTACAACATTTTCTTTCATTTGTCAATTAAAAAATCATATGTTATACTATCTATGTTAATTTTATAACAAAACAAGGAGAAACCAATGAAGGAATATAAATACATATATTTAGGCAACTTATCTTATCGATTTGCTTATGCCTTAATAGAAACATTTGGAACGGTTATGCTATATAAAAATGGAATACCACTATGGCTAATTTTATTAATTTATGGATTACGATTTGGAATAACAGGACTATGTACACCACTATTTGTTAGCATATCTTCAAGAGTAGGAATTGCCAAATGCATTCTAATTTCTAACATTTTTAGTATTATAAGTGCGTATCTTTTATTAGACAAAACAAATTTAGAAAAAAATCTTTTTATATTTATCGTTATAATGGGACTTATGGGATTATCCAACCCATCAATTGATGCATTATCTAGCAAATATGTAAATAGTAAACACAGGGGGAGATATAACAGTTTAATTAATATTACGAATGTTGTAGGGACTGCACTGGCAAGTTGTTTAGTAGCCTGGGGCGTAATTTCAGACAATACTATAATATTATTTACTATTATTGCTGTATTTTTTTTATTGCAATATGTATTTATTAAAAAAATAGATTATAAAGTAGAAAACAACAAAGTAAGTGCTTTTAAAGAAACTGCTGAATACTTGGTAAAAAGTAAAAGTCGATATAAAATCATATATGCTTTAAGGACGAGCCATATTATCGAAAGACAATTTGTACCACTATATCTATATATTGTGCTAAAAGACTTTTCATTATTTTCGTCTGTTATCATAGGTTCGCTAATGTTACAAATTATTACCATTAGCTTAATAGGAAAGTATTCAGATAAAAACATAGTAAAAGCAAATCAACTAGTATCGATTTTAAAAGCTATTATAACAGGAATCTTTTTATTTGCTAGAAATAAAATAGCCATATCTTTAAATAAAACTTTAAATGATAATTTTGAAAAAGTATATGAAACTTCGATTCAAACTTCGATTCAAAATATCATAAAAGAATCCAAAGAAAACAATGAATTATTATCTGCAGTGGGACAAATGAGTTTATGTTTTACAGAAGTGATTGTTTTTTCTTTACTAGCTATTTTGAGTCATTTTATGGGAGAAAAAGTTTTTTTTGTGATATTTATATTATCCATTATTTCAACTATTTATATTAATAAGAATATAAAAAATGTTAATGTTAAAGAAAACTATGGAAAAAAAAGCCAATCTATGTTACAATAGATAACGATAAGGAGAAAGAGAATGGGATTTTTTGATAAATTAAAACAAGGAATGAATAAAACAAAAAGTTCATTTGATGAAAAAATAAATCATGTATTCAAAAGCTTCAAAAAAGTAGATGAAGACTTTTTAGATGAATTAGAAGAAATACTAATTATGTCTGACATCGGAATGGATACTTCTATTAAAATAATCGGAAATTTGAGAAATAGACTAAAAAAAGAGAAAATACAAGACGAAGAAGAAGTAAAACAAGCTTTACGAGAAGAAATGCAAAAAATATTAGAGATAACAGATATTAGATTACATCTTAACACCAAGCCAGCTGTTATTTTAGTAGTGGGAGTAAATGGAGTAGGAAAAACCACTTCTATTGGAAAAATGGCAAATCGTTTAGCAAAAGATGGAAAAAAGGTAGTAGTAGCTGCTGCTGACACTGTCCCGGCAGCAGCAGTAGAACAATTGGAAATATGGGCGAAACGAGCAGGAGCAGATATGGTAAAAAGAGAAGAAGGAGTCGATCCAGCTTCTGTTGTTTATGATGCCATCAAAATAACCAAGGAAAAACAAGCAGATATTTTAATGGTAGATACAGCAGGAAGATTACACAATAAGAAATATTTAATGGACGAACTAAATAAAATTCAAAAAGTAATTAGCAAAGAGATGCCAGAAGCAGATAAAGAGGTATTACTAGTAATTGATGGAACCACAGGACAAAATGCTATTTCACAAGTAAAAGCATTTAAAGAAGAAGCAGATATAACAGGACTGGTATTAACAAAATTAGATGGAACTGCTAAAGGTGGCGTTGTAATTGGTATTGTAGAAGAAAATAAAATTCCTGTAAAATTTATAGGAGTAGGAGAACAAATAGAGGATATGGAAATTTTTAATGCCAGTGATTTTGTAAAAGCAATTATATAATTAAATTAAAGGAGGAGAACTTGTGCAAGAAAAGCAAGAAACAATAATGGATACAGCTAATACAAAAGAAACAAGAAATAGAAATAAAAAAGAAAAAAGTAAAATAAGAATGCTATTAGTGATTTTATTTTTAATGGTATTTGTTTTTATTAGTTATGTGCAACTAAGAGGAAGTTATCTAGAATATAAAGAATTAGGAGAACAATACATTCATATTTTTTATACCAATATAATTTATAAATATGTAATTATGGCAATTAATTTTGTTATATTATATTTTATTATCTATTTAACCAATCGAGGAATCAAAAAAGGATTAAAGCCATTTTTTGAGAAAGAAAATAAGCCAATGCCAAAATTGTTGAATAAATCATTAGCGCTAGTAATAGCAGCAATTGTAAGTATTGTAATATCTGCCGTATTAATGCAAAAAATTATGTTAGTAATGAATAGTACGTCTTTTGGTATTCAAGATACTATTTTTAATTTAGATATTGCTTATTATGTTTTTCAAAAACCAGTAATAGAAGCATTTGCACTATACTTTACCGTGCTATTTGTAGGATTATCTATCTATATGGCATTATACTATGTGATTGTATTTAATAGATTTTTTGATGGCATTGATGGAAAAATGTTAAAACATAGTTTATTTATGAAAAAATTAATAAGAAATATTTTATTTGTTATTATCGGAATTGCAATTATAACATTGTTAAATACACAAAATATGCTATTTGGAAAATTGTTAACAATCAATAATGATATTGACATTGTAGGAGCGGGGCTAACAGAATCTACAGTGAAACTATGGGGATATGTTATATTTGCTTTTATCATAAGTATATTTGCTTACAGAGCACTAAAATATTTTAAAGAAGGAAATACAACAAGAGTGCTAAAGAATTTAGCAGTAATACCAAGTTATTTAGTAATATTATTTGTGATTATGATGATATTTGATTTAGTATTTGTAGGATCAAATGAACTAGATAAAGAAAAGGAATACCTTGCCCAAAATATTAAAAATACCAAAAATGCATATAATATTAACATAGAAACAACTAATCTTCAGAATTCTGGAACAATAACGAACGAAGAAGTAACAAAAAATGAAAATGTAATTGATAATATACCAATTATTAGTCAAGATGCGGTATTAAAAACATTAGAAGATAGCCAAACAGAAACAGGATATTTTTCTTACCGAAATGCTAATTTAGCAAAATATAAAATAAGTGGAAAAGAACAAGTGGTATATATGGCACCAAGAGAAATAATTAATTCAGGAAGAACCTATAACAACAAAACTTATGAATATACACATGGAATGGGTGAAATTATATTATCAGCAACACAAAGTTCACGGAAGTGGAAATGTGCAATATATTCAAAAAGAAGTATCAGGAAAAGATCAAAAAATAAAAATAGAACAACCACGCATATATTTTGGCTTAGAAACAGATGAAATTGTTGCAACCAATGCTAAAAATAGACAAGAATATGATTACACAGATGAAAATGGAACAGATTATACATCTAACTATGAAGGAGAAGCGGGATTACAATTAGGATTTTTAGACCGATTAATTTTAGGATTTACAAAAAGAGATTTAAATTTAGCCTTTTCAGGTGAAATAACAAGTGATAGTAAAATTTTAATTAATCGTGATATTATAGCAAGAGTAAAAAAAGCATTACCTTATTTAATTTATGATGAAAATCCATATACGGTAGTAACACAAGAAGGAAAAATTGTATGGGTAATCGATGGTTACACAGTATCTAGTAATTATCCATATTCACAATATACTTCTATTGAACACGACGGAATCAAGGAAAATATTAATTACATTAGAAATTCTGTAAAAGTATTAGTAGATGCTTATGATGGAACGATGTCTTATTATATAACAGACCGAACAGACCCAATCGCAATGGCCTATAGAAACATATATAATACTTTATTTGTAGAGTTAGATGAAGAAATTCCACAAGACATTGCTAATCATTTAGTTTATCCAGAATTTTTATATAATGTACAAGCAGAAATTTTAAAAGTATATCATAATGTAAAACCAGATGTATTATACCGAGCAGATGACTTATGGGATATTGCAAAATATAATAGTGTAAAATCTACCAAGGCAACAGGAAGTTACATGAAACCATATTACTCTATGTTAAAAACAGCAGATGGGGAACAATTTGGATTGATACAAGTCTATACGCCAGATGAAAAGCAAAATATTATTTCTTATTTAGTAGGAAGTACAAAAAATGGGAACAATCAATTAAAATTGTACAAATTTTCAGCAGATAGTAATATAGTAGGTCCAATGCAACTAGATAAGCAAATGGAGGAAGATGAATTGATTGCAAAAGAATTAGAAGTATTGAGTACAACAGGAACAAAGCTGACAAAACAGATGATTATTGTGCCAATTGAAAATACACTATTGTATGTAGAACCAATTTATCAAACAATGCTAAATGAATCTGATGTGCCAATTCTTAAAAAAGTAATTGTTGCTTCTGGTAATAAAGTAGCTATTGGAGAAAACTTAAACAAAGCATTAGAAAATTTACTATCTACCTATGCAGTTGATATCGAGGTTGAAAATACAGAAGATATTGAAGGCTTAATCGAAGCGATTATAAAAGCTAATAAAAATTTAACACAATCTAATACCAATAATGATTGGGAAATGATGGGAAAAGATGTAAAAAGATTGCAAGATTTAATTACTTCTTTAGAAGTGTTAAAAGAAGAAGATAAGAAAAAGACAACCAATTCATTAACAACTAATACAAATGTGTTAGATACG
>CATOLW010000030.1 GCA_951800935.1 uncultured Clostridium sp. | reverse complement strand
CTATTATGATACAAATCAGAATACAAAATTTCATATCCACTTTTTGCTGTTTTAAAACTTGTATCTCCTGGTTGACCTTCTTCGTCTTTTACATACTCTTTATCTGTCAAAATATCCTTTATTATACTATCATTTAAATCTGCACTTTCTCCATTGGAGCGTTTCTGGGTTGTCCAACTTGCTATATCTAGCTTTGCTTGTTCTTTTGCTTCTTCAATTTTTGTTTTTTCCTTTGCTGTATTTGCCTTAGTTAAAAATCCATTATTAATAAGACAATAATCGTGATAAACAAAGCAATTAAAGTAATTCCTTTTTCTTTTTTCATTTTTGTTTTCTTCCTTTCTTTGGTTTATTTTTTGAATTTTCTTATGTTTCTATTTAAATTGTTACTAAGGTTATTTTAACCATTTTTTTAAGTTATGTTAAGGCAATATAAAATCATTTCTTTTTCTTGAAACCTAATAGTTTTGATGGGATAATCAATAGACAAAGAAATGTGTAGTAAACTAATATTTATGTAAAAATAAAGCAATAAAAAGAATAGGTAAAGACTATTCTTTTTTAGCATTATGTGATAAAATAAAAATAATTTTAGGGAGGTAAGATAGTAATGGAAATATGGGATATATTGGATAAAGAAGGAAATAAAACAGGAAAGACCATGCAAAAAGGTGAAAAAGTGCCAGAGGGATTTTATCATCAAGGAGCAGATATATGGATTATCAATTCAGAAAATAAAATTTTAATTCAAAAGCGATCACCATTAAAAAAACAATCTCCTAATGTGTGGGCAATGACAGGAGGCTCTGTTATAAAAGGAGAAACGAGTCTTAAAACGATAGAAAGAGAAACACGAGAAGAATTAGGAATTCGGACTAAATATGGAAAATGTACAATTTATAAAACGATACAAAACAGGAGAAGTGTGGTTAGATACTTATTTAATAAGACAAGACATAAATATAAATGATATTATCATGCAAGAGGACGAAGTAAGTGAAGTTAAATGGGCAACTTATGAAGAAATAGAAGATTTATTTCATCAAAATCAATTGTTAGCGAATCGATGGGAATATGTAAGAGAACTAATGAAAACAATTCAATATATAGGAAAAGATGTTAAAGCTAAAATAGATCAACCAATTGGAAGTTACCATCCTAAATATCCAGAAACCATTTATGAAGTAAACTATGGTTTTATTCCTAATACGATTGGTGGAGATAAAGAAGAAATAGATTGCTATGTTTTAGGAGAAAATATCCCTTTGACAAAATATAGGGGGAAATGTATTGCAATAATTCATCGCTTAAAAGAAGATGACAACAAATTAATTATTGCTCCAGCAGATAAATGTTTTACAGATAGGAAAATAAAAGAAGAAACTGATTTTATAGAAAAGTATTTTGAAAGTATAATTATTAGATAATAGGAGAAAAAAGAAATGAAAAAATTAATTATACTAATAATAACAATCATAATAATCCTTTTAGTAGGAGGAGCCATCTATTTTATAAATTTAAAAGAAGTAATGCCAGAAAACGAACCAAACAAAATGGAAGAAAAAACCAACCAAAAGGAAACTGCAGACCTAAATATAGTATTATCATTAGAAGATAAAATAGCAGAAAATACTGCTTGGTGTGGTACTTTTAATTTAATATGGAACGACTTAAAAAATGATTTAGTAAAACAAGACATTATATTTACACCACAATTAGAAATGGTAGAAAATTTAAACAAAGGAACTTTTAATACGTCTCATTTATCAGAAAATAGCTATTACAAAATATATGGACATCCAAATTTAGCATTAAAAAAACAAATAGAAGAAGCAATTAAAAAGAAATTTGATGAAACAAGTGATATTTTAGATGACTTTGATTGGGAAAATCATGAGCCACAAGATTACTTTTTATATGCTATGTTAAAAAAGAAATTTGAATTTCCAAAAATATTTACGGAATTAGAAAATGGAAAATTTGGAACCTATGAAAACATAAAATACTTTGGGATTGACAAAGATACAAATGAAGAAGTAAGAAATCAAGTAAAAGTATTGTATTATAATAATAAAGAAGATTTTGCAATTAAATTACTAACCAAACAAAATGATGAAGTGATTTTAGCAAGAGGAACTAAAAAAGATAGCTTTGGAGAAATATATGAAGAAATCAGCAAAAAAGAGGAAAATTATGAGGGAACATATCATTTTGAAAAAGAAGATACCTTAAAAATACCAAACATTAAATTTGATTTAAAAGAGTCGATTCATGAATTAGAAAACAAAGATTTTGAATTTGCAAATGGAGAAACTTATCGTATTGAAAAAGCAGTTCAAACCATTCAATTTGAATTAGATAAAAAAGGTGGAAAAATAAAAAGTGAAGCAGGAATGATGTTAAACAAAACAGCAATAATTGAACCAGAAGAACCAAGAGAATTTCTTGTTGAGGATACTTTTGTAATGTTTTTAAAAGAAGCGGAAAGAGAGTTACCCTATTTTGCAACTAAAATATCAGATATTACAAAAGTACAGACTCCATAATTCACGTAAAATTCACAAACCAAAAATTGACAAACTAGTTAAACTATGTTAAAATGAATAATACAGCTTGTAAAAGCAAACCAAAAAGCCAACACCGATTTAGTGTTGTCTTTTTAAAGTTGAAAAATTTACAAAAAGAAAAAGGAGGAAGAAAGAATGGAAAAAGAAGAAAACATACTAGGAAGCGAAAAAATAGGAAAACTAATCAAAAAGTTCTCAATTCCTTGTATTATTTCATTATTAGTTAATTCACTTTATAACATTGTAGACCAAATCTTTATTGGGCAAGGAGTTGGTTATTTAGGAAATGGAGCCACAAACGTAGTATTTCCATTAACCATGATATGTTTAGCATTTTCATTAATGCTAGGAGATGGAGCCTCTAGTTACTTAAGTTTAAAACTAGGTGAAAAGAAAAAAGAAGAAGCAGCAAAAGGAGTTGGAAATGGAATTATGCTATCAGCAATCATAGCAATTTTGCTATGTGCGATTAGTCTAATCTTTTTACCACAATTACTAAATTTATTTGGATGTACAGACAATTTAAGAGAATATGCCATACAATATGGAAGAATTATAGCTGTGCGGATTACCATTTATGATGATAGGAACTTCCTTAAACTCAATCATTCGAGCAGATGGAAGTCCAAAATATTCTATGATGAGTATGGTAGTAGGCGCTGTTTTAAATACCATATTAGACCCTATTTTTATTTTCATTTTTTTTATTGTTGTAGAAGGAGCAGCAATTGCAACAATCTTTAGTCAATTTGTTACCTTTATTTTAAATGCAGGATATATTAAAAAATTCAAAACCATCCAAATTAACAAAGAAACCTTAAAACTAAAATTAAATGTAGTAAAAAAAGTAGTAGCATTAGGAATTAGCAGTTTTATTACACAAATGAGTTTTGTAGTGGTTATGGCGTTTGAAAACAACTTATTAGTAAAATATGGAACTTTAAGCAAGTTTGGTTCTGAAATACCAATTACAGTACTTCGGAATTGTAATGAAAATTAGTCAAATCTTAAATAGTATTATTATTGGAATTGCAGCAGGTTCACAACCAATTTTTGGATTCAACTATGGAGCAAGGAAGTTTGATCGAGTAAAACAAGCCTTAAAAACAGTATTAGGACTAAGTTTAGTGATTAGTACCATTGCTTTTATTTTATTC
This sequence comes from uncultured Clostridium sp., assembly GCA_951800935.1. Next base: position 5,844 of record CATOLW010000030.1, on the reverse strand, counting down.
CAAACTATACCAGATAAATTAATTTCTATTTTTGGTAGTGGTGATGAAAACTATATGGAATTTGCTTGTTTGGCTTTTAGAACTTATCTTTTATTATGTATTTGTAATGGAATTCAAATTCCATCTGGAATTTTCTTCCAAGCAATTGGAAAAAGCATCAAAAGTGCAATGCTTTCATTATCTAGACAAATCTTATTCTTAATACCAGCACTAGTAACACTAGGTAGCATGTTTGGAATTATGGGAATTTTATATTCTGGACCAGTAGCAGATGGTTTAGCTTTTGTTGTTGCGAGTATCTTACTAATATTAGAATTAAAACACTTAAAACAAGGAGAAAACAAAAGTCAAACTTTAATAGATGACACAAGTACAGATAACAAACTAGACACACAAATGGTAATTACTTTGTCAAGAGAATATGGTTCAGGAGGAAGATATATAGGAAGATTAATTGCGGACAAATTAGGAATCAAATTTTATGATAAAGATTTTGTTACTGAATTAGCAAAAGAAACAGGACTATCAGAAGAATATATCGAGAACAATGAACAAAAAAGAGGAAGTCTAGCAGGATTAAATAATGGTTATTATGTTGGTTTAGACAATAGTGATGAATTATTTATCAAAGAAGCTGAATTGATAAAAAAAGTAGCCAATCAAGAATCTTGTGTTATTATTGGTAGATGTGCAGATTTTATTTTAAAAGACAAGAAAAATGTTATTAAGGTATTTATATATGGAAATAAAGAAGATAAAATCAAAAGAGCAACAGAAATTTATGGATTAGAGAAGGCAAAAGCTGAAAAAGAAATTAAAAGAATCGATAAATTAAGAGCAAATCATTATAAACATTATACCGAAAAAGAATGGAGCAACCATAGTAATTATGATATTTGCATTAATAGCAATACATTAGGAGTAGAAAAATCAGCAGACTTAATTTGTGAAATTATACAACAAAAAGCTGTAACACAATTGTAACACAAATGAAATAAAAACAAATTTCCTTGGAAGGAGTAGGGTTAGAAAAACCCCACTTCTTTTTTGTTGCAATTGCAACAAAATGTTTTTATTTTTATGATATAATTTCCCTATCAAAAGAAGAAACGAAAGGGGAAAAAATCAAATGAAAATTATTAAAAGAGATGGAACAATTGTTGATTATGATCCAGAAAAAATAAGCGTAGCAATACAAAAAGCAAATGAAGAAGTAAAAGGCAGAGAAAAAGTCTCAAAAGAGCAAATTAAAGAAATTATAAAATACATTGAAGAACTTCAAAAACCAAGAATATTGGTAGAAGACGTTCAAGATATTATAGAAGAAAAATTGATGGAGATAGGAAAATATCAATTAGCTAAAAAATACATTACTTATCGTTACACAAGAGAATTGATAAGAAAGTCAAATACAACTGATCAATCTATTAAAGAATTAATCGAAGGAGAAAGTGAATACTGGAATAATGAAAATTCCAATAAAAATGCCAAAGTAGTAACCACACAAAGAGATTATTTAGCAGGAATTACAAGTACTGATATTACAAGAAGATTTTTATTATCAGAAGATATTGTAAGAGCACATGATGAAGGAATTATCCACTTTCATGATGCAGATTATTTTGCACAAAATGCCTTACATAACTGTGAGCTAATTAACTTAGATGACATGTTACAAAATGGAACTATCATCAATGGGGTTATGATAGAAAAACCACATCGTTTTGCCACAGCAGCAACTATTGCTACACAAATCATATTAGCGGTAACAAGTTCTAGCTATGGAGGAGCAACTATTACTTTGAGTCATTTAGCACCATTTGTAAAAGACAGTTTTAATAAATATGTAAAAAAATACAAAGAAAGAGGCTTAGATGACAAAATTTGTGAAAAATATGCTGAACAAGACACAAGAAAAGAAATAGCAGATGGTGTACAAACTTTTAATTACCAAGTAAACTCTATGACAAACACAAATGGACAAGCACCATTCCTTTCTGTATGCATGTATTTAGGAGAAACTGAAGAATACAAAAAAGAATTAGCCATGATAATCGAAGAATTCTTAAACCAAAGAATTTTAGGTTTCAAAAATGAAAAAGGTGTATATGTTACACCAGCTTTTCCAAAACTTCTTTATGTCTTAGAAGAAGACAATATAAAGAAAGAAAGCAAATACTGGTATCTAACTGAATTAGCAGCAAAATGTACCGCTAAAAGAATGGTACCAGATTACATATCTGAAAAGAAAATGAAAGAATTGAAAAAAGATAAATATGGAAATGGAAATTGCTATCCATGTATGGGATGTCGTTCTTTCTTAACACCTTGGACAACAGAAGGTAACCCTTCTAAAGCCAAAAACTACAAAGAAGGAGAATCAAAATATTATGGAAGATTCAATCAAGGTGTTGTAACCATCAATTTAGTAGATGTTGCATTATCTTCTAATCAAGATGAAGAATTATTTTGGAAAATATACGAAGAAAGACTAGAACTATGTCATAAAGCATTGCAAGCTAGACATCAAAGATTAAGCAAAGCAACTAGTGACATTGCACCAATTTTATGGCAACATGGAGCATTAGCTAGATTAGACAAAGGAGAAAGCATTCATAAATTATTACATGATGGCTATTCAACTATCTCTTTAGGATATGCAGGTTTATATGAATGTGTAAAATATATGACTAATCATAGTCATACAGACAATGGAAAAGGAAAAGAATTTGCCTTAAAAGTAATGAAAAAAATGAATGACAAATGTAAAGAATGGAAAGAAACAGAAAACATGGATTACAGTGTATATGGAACACCAATTGAATCAACGACTTACAAATTTGCAAAGTGCTTAAAAGAAAGGTTTGGTATAATTGAAGGAATTACAGATAGAGATTATATTACAAATTCTTACCATGTACCAGTATTTGAGGAAATTGATGCCTTTTCTAAATTAAAATTAGAAAGTGAATTCCAACAATTAAGTCCAGGTGGAGCAATTTCTTATATTGAAACACCAAACTTACAAAATAATTTAGAAGCAGTATTAGAGGTAATTAAGTTTATCTATGATAATATCATGTATGCAGAATTAAATACGAAGTCTGATTATTGTCAAGAATGTGGTTTTGAAGGCGAAATCTTAATTGATGATAATTTAGAATGGTATTGTCCAGAATGTGGTAACAAAAATCATGATACACTAAATGTGGCAAGAAGAACCTGTGGCTATATTGGTAGCAATTTCTGGAATAAGGGAAGAACACAAGAAATTAAAGAACGTGTGCTTCACATAGATAATAAGGATGATGAATAATGAGATACAATAAAATTAGAAAGATGGATATTTCAGACGGACCTGGAGTTAGGGTATCAATTTTTATGCAAGGATGTACTTTTAATTGCAAAAAATGTTTTAACCCAGATACACATGATTTTAATGGTGGAAAAGAATTTACAGAAGATACCATTAATCGAATTTTGGAATTAGGAGAAAATGAAAACATACAAGGTTTATCTATTTTAGGAGGGGAGCCAATGCACCCTAACAATATAGAAGGGACAACTAAATTAGCAAAAGCATTCAAAGAAAAATTTCCAAGTAAAACAATATGGTCATGGACAGGATTTTCTTTTGATAAAGATTTAAAAGATAAAGAAATTACGAAATATATTGATGTTTTAGTAGATGGTCAATATGTAGATAATCTTCATAATCCAAAACTTAAATATTGTGGTTCTTCGAATCAAAGAGTAATTGATGTGCAAAAGAGTTTAAAAGAAGACAAAATTATTTTAGTAGATTAAAGAATAAAAACAAGCACAATGTGTTCAAAAATGAACATACTGTGCTTATTTTTTATTTTTTTGTTTGACTTTTAATTAATTTTGCGTGCATAACAATTCTTTCATTTCTATTATGACAGGTTGATAAGGTAAGAATTTTGTTTTTAATGTTTACAGTTGTTTTAAAATCATAGATACTGCGACTTTTTATAGTATGTAAAAAATTTTCAAAAGTAGCATTATCGGAAAAATCAGTTTGAATGTAATCACTTGTGGTAGGAATACAGTAAACACTAAATACTTGCCATATACTATTTTCAGATTTAGAAGAAGTTCGGATTGCATAGTTACTTTCATTTTCATACCAATTGTGATTTAAACTATTTCCAAGAGTACCAAACATAGATCCATCTTTTCTGGTATGTCCATAAACAATGGTATTTTTATCTAAAGTCTCAATGGAGTTTCTGTAATCCATAAAAATCCAACCTGCTTCGTTGTTATTACCAGAAAAAGAATGATTTAAGTAATAATTATTATCTAAATGTTGAACAACTGGATAATTAATATTAGTATTAGGAACAAAGAGCCATGCTACTGTTTCACTATTTGTTTCTATTAAATGAGAAAAGTCTACTTGTAAATAATTCATTTTTATTAAATGCCAATAAGGGTCATTTTCTAGTATTTCATTTTCATCAATCATAATTTCATCAGGAGAAATTTCTGTATTTGTTACTTCTGTAATATTTACTTTTTTTTCAATTTGATCAAATTCTTTTTTGTTATCATAAGTATCTAAAATCCACATAACAATGTGAATGGAACTATATATAATAACGATAAGTGAGATACAAAGGATTAATAGAATAAGAATTTTTCTTTTCTTTGATTTGTTTGCTTTTTTCATTAAATACTCCTTAAAAAGTTCTATGTTAAAAAACATAGAACTTTAAAATTAATTTTCCTTTTTTCTTAAAATGAAACAACTTCTTATTGAGGTAATGATTCCTAATCCTAATAAGATAATGTATAATGATAGATTGTCAAAAGTTTGAGGATTTGGTTCATTTCTATTTTCTTTAGTAGCTTTTATTTTTTGAGAACTTTCATCTGATTGGTCTTGATTTACATTGGAGTTTTCTATTTTATCTACATTGGAATTTTCATCTGGCTTTTTGTGATTGATTCCATATATAGCATATTCAGATAAATGAGTGGTTGTAAATTCAATGTAATTATTGATATAGGTAGCATTAAGTTCTTCTTGAATTTTTCCATCTTTTATATATCCTACTTTATAACTGTCATAGTTAGCATTAATAGGGATTCGAATTTTATAAGAACCACTGGTTAATGGAACAACAATATTATTTTCGTCATACATAGAAATATCATAAGAAGTAAGATAATGATAGTTTTCTCCAAATACAACGTTTTTATTGTCTACTACAGTTGCTTTTAAAGTGTATTTTTTATCTAATCTTGTATCACTTATTAATGTAATGTTAGCAGAACTGTCTGTAAATGTTTTTTTGCCAGCAAGTTCTTCTAAAATGTCATATCGATTACTACTATTATATAAATTATCGATTGCTTGCTCTATTTGAGCTTGTTTTTGTGGTACAGATGGGTCACTACTAGCTAAGTCGCCAGAAAAAGTTTTGTTTCCAATAAATATAGTTGGTGTAGAATAAAAAGCAGCTTGTTCATTTAATAATGTTTTTGCGGCACTTAACAATTCTAAATTGATTGTATTTGTTCCAATTTCATAAGTTGTAATTTTTATTTTATCACCATGGCTGTCTAATAATTTGTTTGCAAGATAGTAAGTATATAGATTTTTACAATTTATACACCCATCTTTTCTAAAAATATAGATATTTACTCTCTTGCTATTTGGTTGATTGTATTTTGTTAAATTAGGATTAGTAACTCCTTCTTTTGCAAAAGTATCAACTAAATTTTCACTTGTGTATTTGTCTAAGTCTATCACAGCTGAATATACTTTACTAGGAAGTATAAAAGCTGTAATTAATATAATTAAAAAGATAATGT
>CATOLW010000029.1 GCA_951800935.1 uncultured Clostridium sp. | reverse complement strand
GAATTAGTTTCAAAATCCCACTCATTTCAAAGATTCTTTTTACGCTTTGCGTTAAATTACTTACTTCTAATTTTGCACCTAACATGTTAGCAAATTTGTACCTTCCTATTACCATTCCTATTCCTGCACTATCCATGAAAGTGACACAATCAAAATCAAATATAACTCTTTTAGGCATATATCTTTCCATTTCATAGTCTGCTCTCCTCCTTATCTTTTGTACACTGTAATCATCAATTTCATCTGTAATTTTAAAAATTAAAAGCTTGTCCTCTTCATAAAATTTTGATTCCATTTTTTAATTTTTCCTCCTCTTTTGTTTTTACTTTTTTTATTATAGTACGATTTACATTTTTTTCCAAGAGTAAAATTTAAGAAGTTTTGTCGATTTCTTAGAAGTTTTCGACAAAAAAATAAGAGATATCTTTTTTTGATATCTCTTTTTCTTTTTTAGTTTATTTTTGCAAGCATTTCTTTATATTTTTCTAATTTTAGTTTTTCTTCTTCTATCTTAGCTTTTGGTGCTTTGTTTACAAATCCTGGATTAGAAAGCATTTTTTCACATCTTGCTACTTCTTGCTTTAGTCTTTCTTTTTCAGCTTCTTGTCTTTTTTGTTCTTCTTCTTTGTTGATTAATCCTTCTAATGGCATGTATAATTCAATATCATCCGTTATAATTTGAATGCTATCTTCTGGAATTTCAGTTTTATCACTTTGAACGGTAACTGTTTTTCCAAATCCTAGTTTTAATAAGATTTCTTTTGCTTCTTCCATTTCTTTTTGATACTTCTTTGTTACTACTATTAAATCTGCTTTTTTCGATGGATGAATGTTTTTGCTTGCACGTATGTTTCTAATTTCAACAATCATTTCTTTTAGTTTTTCAATACTATCTTTGTTTTCGTCATAATCAACTCTTTGTTTTGTTTTTGGCCAATTTGTCATCATTAATTCTTTGTCATTATAATTAATTAATTCAGCATAAATTTCAGAAGTTACAAATGGCATAAATGGATGTAATAGCTTTAAGCTGTCACCAAATACATAATTTAAAACAAAGCTTACTTGTATCTTATCTTGCTTGTTGTCACTATACAATCTGGTTTTTACCATCTCGATATACCAATCGCAAAATTCATTCCAGATAAAACTATAAATATTGTCTAAAGCAATTCCTAGGTCATATTCTTCCATGTTTCTGGTTACAGTTTTAATTAAGTTATCTAACTTGTTTAAAATCCATCTATCTTCTATTTTTAGTCCTTCTGACTTATACTTTCCAGTTTCTTTGTCTTTGATCGATTCTCCAAAGGCTATTACTTCTTCTTTAGAGGCTAAGTTCATAATAATAAATTTTGCCGCATTCCAAATTTTATTAGCAAAGTTAGAAGCTTGGTCTAATTTTTCTGGTAAATAGCGAATGTCATTTCCCATAGTAGTTCCTGATAGTACTGAAAATCTTAGACTATCTGCACCATATTGGTCAATTACTTCGATTGGATCTACACCATTTCCTAACGTTTTTGACATTTTTCTTCCTTGACTATCTCTTACAATTCCATGAATTAAAACATCACGAAATGGTTTTTCTTTCATCACTTCTAAGCCTGAAAATACCATTCTTGCTACCCAGAAAAAGATAATATCATAACCAGTTACTAATACATTGGTTGGATAAAACATTTTTAGGTCCTTGGCTTCTTTGTTTGGCCAACCAAGTGTTGAAAATGGCCATAATGCTGAGCTAAACCATGTGTCTAATGTATCTGGATCTTGCGTTAAGTTTGTGCAACCACATTTTTTACATTTGTCTGGTTTTACTTTTGCTACATTAATATGTCCACATTCTTCGCAATAATATGCTGGTATTTGATGTCCCCACCATAATTGTCTTGAAATACACCAGTCTTGAATATTTTCCATCCAATTAAAATAGGTTTTTTCATATCTTTTTGGAACAAATTTTATCTCATCATTTCTAACTGCTTTTATCGCTGGTTCTGCTAAGTCTTTCATTTTTACAAACCATTGCTCTGAAATTTTAGGCTCTATGGTATTTTTACATCTTTCACATTTGGCAACATTATGTGTGTATTCTTCCTCTTTTACTAAAGCACCTATTTCTTTTAGTTTTTCAACTATCTTCTTTCTTGCTTCTAGTAGATCCATTCCTTCATATTCTGGTACTAGATTTGCCATTTTAAAATTTTGATCAAATACTTCTATCACTTCTAAATTATGTCTTAATCCTGCTTGGTAATCATTCATGTCATGTGCTGGAGTTATTTTTACAGCTCCTGTTCCAAATTCTTTTTCTACAAAAGTATCTGCTATAATTGGAATTTCTTTATTCATGATTGGTAAAATACAAGTTTTTCCCATTATGTTTTGGTATCTTTCATCCTCTGGATGAACCGCTACTGCAGTATCTCCTAGCATAGTTTCTGGTCTTGTGGTAGCCACTATAATATAGCTGTCTTCTCCTTTTACTTGATAACGAATATACCATAAATGAGATGCTTCTTCATGATATTCTACCTCTGCATCTGAAATAGATGTGTTACAATTGGTACACCAATTTACCATTCTTTTTCCTTTATAAATTAGTCCTTTGTTGTATAAGGTTACAAATTGTTCTAATACAGCATCTGATAGTCCTTCATCTAACGTAAATCTTCTTCTTTCCCAATCGCAAGAACAACCCAATTTTCTTTGTTGTTCTTGGATAGTTCCTCCATAAAGCTTTGTCCATTCCCATGCTTCTTCAATAAATTTTTCTCTTCCTAAGTCTTGTTTTGTTTTTCCTTCTGCTTTTAGTTTTTGAACTACTTTCATTTCTGTTGAAATAGAGGCATGGTCACTTCCTGGAAGCCATAGTGTATTATAGCCTTGCATTCTTTTGAAACGAATTAAAATATCTTGTATAGTATCGTCTAAAGCATGTCCCATATGTAGTTTTCCTGTTACATTTGGTGGTGGCATCATGATACAATAACTTTCTTTGTTTTTGTCCATGTCTGGTTTAAAATAACCTTTTTCTTCCCAAGATTTATATAATTTATCTTCAAAATCTTTTGGATTATAATTCTTGTTCATCGTCTTTTTCCTCCTTCTTTCCCCATTCTTCTGGTGGTTTACTAAATTCTCCTACTCCTGGTAATTCCACTTTTTTAGGTTTTATTTGTTTGGCAATATTTTCATATGTTTGGTTTTCTAACTTTCCTGTTTGAATATATTCTTTTAACATTTTTAAGATAGCTATACTTATTTCACTTGTTAAATCTTCTTCCTCTATTGCTAATAGTTTTTGTTTTTCTTCTTCTGTTAGTTCTCTTCTAAAAAACGTATATATCAAGTCTAAATCTTTATTCTCACGTTCCTCTTTTGTTAGTAATTCTTCTTTCTTCCTTTCTTCATTTGGTATTAAGCCTTCTTTTTGCATTATTTTAAGATAAGGCAGTTCTTGCCTATATTGTCTTTTAAATTTATCCATTCCCATTTTCATTTTCATCTTCCTTTCTTTATTAAAATCAAAAAAGCTCACCCTTTCTATAAGGGCGAGCATATTTCTCACGGTACCACCTTAATTTATAATTTAAAAATTATATCTTAATTAGCTTTTAACGTGGCTTAAACGGATATTCCTATTTTTCATTTCTCAGAATATCAACTAAAAAAGCTACCTTCCATTTATCTTTTTCTTAAGAAGCTTTCAGCCTATGGCTTCTTTTCTCTAAAAAGTAAGTGTAAATGTACTCCTCTTTTTTCTTGTTTTTCTTTATGATATCTTTATTATGACATATTTTCTTAGATTTTTCAAGCCTTTTTTATGTTTTTTTAGTTTTCCATTGCTTTTTGATATAATTCAATAAAATCTTCTTTACTCACTTCTCTTGGGTTTCCTGGCTTACAAGGGTCATTCATTGCTTTTTCAGAAAGCATATTTAAGTCTTCTTCTTTTACACCATAATCTTTTATTGTTTGTGTAATTCCTACTTCTTTACTAAGTTCTGATATCATCCATACAAAAGTATTAATAACATCTTGGTCATTTAAATGTGCCGCATCTGGTCTTCCAATATTTACAAGAATTTCTCGAAAACGATTAGCACATACTTCTCCATTAAATCTCATAACAGTTGGTAATAACATAGCGTTAGCAATTCCATGAGGTGTATCATAAACAGCTCCTAATTGATGAGCCATAGAATGTACAATTCCGAAGTCCTACATTGGAAAATCCCATTCCTGCTATATATTGTGCCATTCCCATCATTTCGATAGCTTCTTCATTTTTTTCATTAACAGCTGCTGGCAAATATTTAAATATCATTTGGATAGCTTTCATATGAAACATATCTGACATTTCGTTATGCGCTTTTGTTATATATCCTTCTACCGCATGTGTTAGTGCATCCATTCCTGTTGCTGCTGCTAAACTTTTTGGCATCGATGCCATTAATTCTGAATCTACAATTGCTAAAATTGGAATATCATTTGGGTCCACACATACCATTTTGATTTTAGCTTCTTCGTCTGTTATTACATAGTTAATTGTAACTTCTGCTGCTGTTCCTGCTGTTGTTGGAAGTGCGATGATTGGCATTCCTTTATTGATCGTATTCGATAGTCCATTTAATGATTTGATATCTGCTCTATCTGGATTTGTCATAACAATAGAAATTCCTTTTGCCGTATCAATACTAGAACCTCCTCCTACTGCTACAATTACATCTGCTTTTGATGTTTGACAAGCTTTTACACCATCTGTTACATTTTTTATAGTTGGATTTGGTTTTACTGCTGAATAGATTTCATATGGTATTTCAGCTTTGTTTAATACTTCTTCTATCTTAGCAGTTACTCCTGCTTCTACTAAAGCCGTATCACTTACTAAAAATACTTTTTTAAATCCTCTTTTTTTAATTTCTATAGCAAGCTCTTCTCTTGCCCCTTTCCCGAAATAAGATGTTTCATTTAATACAAATTTTGTTGACATTTTCTTTTTCCTCCTTTGTTTTTATTTTACTCTTTTATCCTTCTTGATAATCAGATGGTATTTCAAATAATTTATTATCTACTTTGTCAGATATGTTTACTTTTAATATTTCCTCATAGTCTCCTACTATTGTCTTGATATATTCTAATTGGTTTCCATTGAAATAAAATCTGGTTTTTTCAGATCTATTTGACAATACTTCCTCTATATTCTCTAAATTTTTTACCAAAAACACTGCCGTTCCTTCGTATTCTTCATAGTTATATTCTTTTCCTTCTATCTTTTCTTTTCCTTGTGTGCAATTTTCTTCTAAGGTTAGGTTTAATTGATATTCTATTTTTTGCAAATCCATTTCATTATTTTGATATGTGTAATATGTTTTTTGGTCTTCCATCAATAAATAAGTGTTTCCATCTTTTACTAATGTTTTAGATTGATTTCCTTGATAAATCGTATCTAAATATGCCATATTATTGTTTTTGACATAATAGGTAGAATTTTTATCATCTAATGTTGTAGTAAAACTGTAACTTTGTTTTTGTGCTAATTCCTTATACAGTTTACTTAATTTTGATTCATTTATATCCAATGGTTGATTTTCTTTTGACGTACCAAATCCTATCCACCATACCAATCCTACAGCAATTGCTAAAATTAAAACAATCGCTACTATTATTAAAATTATTTTTTTATTTTTACTCATAATATTTTTTCTCCTTTGTTTTTACTCTTTAATCTCCTAAGTTGATTCCTATGTTTCTTGCTGTTTTAATTAAGTCGTCTGTCATTTCTACTTTTCTTAAGTTACTTTCTTGCGTATTTCCAGATACAGCTCCTATTTTAGTATTTTTTCCTACTACTTCTTCTAATGATACAGAATCTAATTTTCCATTTTTAATGATAGCTAATGTTCCAAATTTTCCTTCTAATGCAAGCTCCATCGCTTTGGTTCCATATTTAGTAGATAGCACTCTGTCAAAAGCTGTTGGTGTTCCTCCTCTTTGCATATATCCTAATGTCGTATTTCTTGCTTCTAATCCAGTTAATTCTTGTAATTGAGAAGCTACAACTTGTCCAACTCCACCTAACTTTGTATTATCAACTCCTTCTCCATTGTCTCTTTTCCCCATGATAGTAAGTTCTCCACCTTTTGGCGCTGCTCCTTCTGCTACTACTACAATACTAAAATTCTTTCCTCTTTTTTTTCTGTTCTCAATTTTTTGTGCAACTCTGTTGATATCATATGGAATTTCTGGAATCAATGCAACGTCTGCTCCTCCTGCTATTGCTGCTTCTAAAGCAATCCACCCTGCATATCTTCCCATTACTTCTAGTACCATGATTCTATGATGAGTTGCTCCTGTTGTATGCAGTCTGTCTAAAGCTTCCATTGCTACAGATACAGCAGTATTATAACCAAATGTAATTTCTGTACAAGCCACATCATTATCAATTGTTTTTGGTACTCCAATTACATTTACTCCTTTGGTTGAAAAGTCTCTAGCTGATTTTTGTGTTCCATCGCCCCCTAGCGTAAAAATACAATCAAATCCAAATTCTTTAATGTTTTGTATTGCTTGATCTGACATGTCTTTGTATTCTACTGTTCCATCTTCATTTTTTATCTTATAATTAAATAGGTTAGCATTGGTAGATGACCCAATAATAGAACCTCCTTTTGGCAAAATCCCAATTGCTTCTCCATTTGCTGCTGTGGATAGTAAGATAAAATCTTTTTTTAGAAGTCCATTGTATCCATCTACAATTCCATAACATTCTATATCATTATTTTCTGCTGTTTTTACAATGGCTCTAATAACCGCATTAAATCCTGATACATCTCCTCCATTAGCTAGTATTCCTACTTTTTTTAACATTTAAAAAATCCTCCTTAATTCTATGTTGTTTTCTTTTCTTATTATATCAATAATTAAGATTTTTACAACACTTTTTGGAAGATTTTTTGTTTTATTTCATTTCCTATTTTTTATTTGTTCTCATTATTCTAAATGTGTCATAAAATGTCAATACAATTGTTTTTGAATTTATGGGATAATATTTTTAATTAAAATTTAAGGTGATTGTATGATTAAAGAAAAAAGAAGATCTAAAAAATACACACAAGAAGACATGTCAAAAATTCTTGGAATTAGTTTAAGACAATATGTAAGAATTGATAATGAAGAAGATTTACCAAGAAGGGATGTTCTTAGAAATTTAATCATAGAATTAGATTTGACTAATGAAGAAATTGGAGAATATATTCGAAAAATAACTAAGAATATTGCCTAAAAAAATAAGGGCTTATTTTTTTTGCCCTTATTTAGTCGCAATATGGATATTTTCTATCTTAGCATTCATCTCTCTTGAAATAATGTTTTGAATTTGCGCTACCTCCTCTTGCTTTATTTCTTCTGTTCCAATTATAATACTAACACTATCCCCATTTACAAAAATAACATTTTTTTCAAACCCTTTGGTTCCGAATCAAGTTTTCACATATCATGATGCTTTTTTTAGTATCATTTATTTTTTGTATTTCCTGTGTAGCTGCTTGTTTTCCTGTTTCTAATGAATTACTACTATTTAATACCTTTTCATAGGTTTCTATCATTTGTGAATACATTGTATCTCTTTCTAGTTTAGATTTTACAAAATAATCATCTGTATTGCTACTGCTAGTTTGTGTTGTTGTATTATCTTCTACTTCATTTTCTACCATATTTTGGACTACATTTTCATTTGTTGCATTTTCTGTTACCACATCATTGCTATTTACTAAAGTTGCATCTCCAATATCTGCTAATTGCATATCATCATTTGCCTCCATTTGCATAGCAGTTTCTACTGAGGCTTGTTTTTGTGTATTTGCTGTATAATTTAAATATCCTGCTGTCATTAACATAAGCACAATGGCATATACTATAATTTGATTTTTCTTAAATAATTTCATTTTTAAATCCTCCTTAATTTGAAATATCATGATTTTTTACTTATCTGTATGTTCCTTTAACATTCGCACACCTTAAGGACATCTTCTCCTTATCGCATTTCAAAAACTTGTATTTTATGGGTAGCTAATCCTGTTACTGCTTCTACTGCTTGTATGATATTGGTTTTGGTTTCTACATTACTAGCTCCTTTAGCTGTGATGATGGCTCCTTCTACCTTAGGCTGCATAACTTTTTGTGTAATCGGTGTTTTTTCTCCATTTTCTTCTTGGTATATGATATCTTTTTGCAAATCTGTTTCTTGTATTTTTCTAGTTCCCCCTGAAGTATCGTTTTCTTCTGTATTACTAGTTTTACTTGTTTCATTATACATTGCTACTACTTCACTTGATTCTGAATAGTTCACAAATACTTTAACTTCTCCGACTCCTTGTATTTTAGATAGTATTTCCTCTAATTGTTCTGCTAAACTGCTACTTGTATCTATTTCATTTCCGACTTTTAGAAACATTTTGATTATTGCTAGCTAATTGTTTAGAACTACTATTATTTTCTTGTTTTGTTGTTTGTTTGTTCCCATTCCAAATCAAATTAATAATTACAATTGTGATGATTAATAGAACCACAAAAAACACTAGGTTTTCAACCTTCTTTTTATCGTTTCCTCCTTCTTGTCCTAAATTATCTTTTTTTAACTGTTTTAATTTATCTCTAAACATTTTTCATTCACCCCATATTCTTCTATTAAAAATTTTTTAATATTTTGAATGTCAATTTTTTTTACTTTTGTATCTTTATTCTGTTTTGTATCTTCTGTTTTTTCTTCTTTTTGAATCGTTGTATCCACTGGTTTTATTTTTTGTATTCCGTGCTACTATTTGGTTTTCTAATTTTGCTTCTTCTTTATCTTCTTTCTTGGTTTCATCTTCTTCTAATTTTTCTACTTTTAGCTTGATTTTTGTTATTTTTGTTTCTTCCTCTTGGTCCGATATTTGTGCTTTTACCTTACAAGTAGTTGCCTTATATCCTTTTTCTTTGAGTTTTTTAGTAATATCTTTTTCTAGTTCTTGTATATATAATTGTGCAATTCTTTCATCCATTGAGCTTTGATCTATTCCGTGTACTTGTTTCAACTGTTCCATAATCTTCTAAATTAAAATTGCTACTGTCAAATATTTTTTGATTGGATATAAATGGAGAGATAATTGTAAATAAAACATAAATTCCCATTACCATTCTAATATACTTTTTGATTTTATTGTTAGGTAGTAACATTTCTAAAATTGATACTATTACAATTGCTAATCCTAATCCTTTTACCCATGAACTCATAAATTCTATCATTGCTTTTATCCCCTTACCTGTACATCATTCCACTGTTCGATATTTTCAAAACCAGTGTCGTTCCAATGATAATCATAAATGAAATACTAGTTAGTATTGCTAAAAAAATTTTAAAAATATCTCCAATTTGTTCTAATAAATTAGTCACTTTTTTTTTTTTTTTTTGTTGTACAACACCTGCTAACAGTTTATAGGCAAACGTTAAGGTGGCTAATTTAATAATTGGTACGATACAAATTCCTACTATGATAATAACACCAACAAATCCAACTGCATTTTTTAAAACAAGTC
>CATOLW010000028.1 GCA_951800935.1 uncultured Clostridium sp. | reverse complement strand
AGATTATTAAAACAAAAAGGGCATGACAAAAATCTTTTGACATGCCCTAATCTTATTTATTATTTGAAATTTTTTACTCGATACACTTTTCTTTTTTTCTTATTTTTCTTGTGAGAGAACTTAGAAGAAATTAACATTAAAATCAAAATACCAATTCCAATTTCAATTAAATACTGTAACAACTTTGATTTTTCAACCGAATGAGAAGCAGTTAAATCCGTTTTATATTGAATGCCATCAACTGTATAAAAAGCACTTCCTAAAACATCACCTTGTTCAATTGGTGCTTTAATCGTATCTTTTAAAACAACAGTAACTTCAAGAGAATCTGTTGATGAAGAACTTTCCATCAAAGCAGTAACTGTGCTATTTGCCAACAAATCTAAATTTTTTGTATCTTTTGTTCCGTTTTTAACTTCTATATTAGTAACAACATCATTGGGATTTAATAAAGTCTTAACAGCATAATTATCATAACCATAACGATATAATGTCTTGGTTTCAGAAAATCTAGTAGAAACACCATTTACAGTTTTTCCGCCTAAAACAACACAAATTAATTCCAAATCATCTTGATAACTACAAGAAACCAAACAATCGCCAGCTTGACTTGTGAAACCAGTTTTACCACAAGTTAGAGGAGCATAATAATTGCTGCTATTTGGTAAAATTAGTTCATTCGTTGAAGTGTATCTTCTAACACCATACTTATTGGTAGCAGGAATGGCACAAGAAGCCTTGCCAGCAAATTTTCTAAAGTTTTCATTTTTAATACAATATTGCATGATTAAAGCTAAATCCTGTGCAGTAGTATAATGATTATCGTTATGCATACCAAAAGCATTTGTAAAATGTGTATTAGACAAACCTAATTCATCTACTTTTGTATTCATCATAGAAACAAAGCTTTCAATTGAACCACCAACATGTTCTGCTAAAACATTAGCAGCATCATTAGCAGAATGAACGAGTAAAAGTTCTAATAATTGTTCTATAGTTAATTGTTCTCCCACTTGTAAGGAAGCAGAAGAATAGCCATCTGGAATGGACATAGCGGCATCATAACTAACGGTAATAACATCTTCTAAACTACAATTTTCTAAAGCAAGAATAGCAGTTACAATTTTAGTGGTACTAGCTGGATACATTTTTTCATTTTCATTTTTTTGATATAAAATTTTATTTGTCTTATTATCCATTAGAAAAGCTGCTTGTGAAACTAAATCTGGTTTTTCTGTTGTAGCAAAAACAAAAGAAGCGTGACATAAGAAAAACAGTAAGATAGAAAAAATAATAATTAATTTTTTTAAGTTTAATTTTTGTTTCATTTTTATTTCCCCCATTTTATGTATCTATCATATCCTATTTTTTTAGAATTTTCAACAATTTATTTAAAATAAAAGGAGGTTTTATATGTACCAATTAAATAAACAACAAAAAATTATATTAGGAGTAATAATTGCTATTATAGTAGGTTTTATTTGCTACTATGTTTATGCCAAAGAAGATAGGAATCAAACAAATTTTGCATTAGAAAATAACATAGAAACAGAAGAAAAGGAAGAAAAACAAGAGTATAGTGATAGTAGAATTTTAGTCCATATATCAGGAGCTGTTAATAAAGAAGGAATAGTAGAATTAAAAATAGATAGCAGAATTTCAGATGCTATTGAAAAAGCAGGAGGAGTAAGAGAAGATGCTAGCATGGAGGATATTAATTTAGCTTATAAATTAGAAGATGGTATGAAAATACATATTCCAACAAAAGAAGAAAAGCAGAAAAGTGAAAATAGTAATGAAACATATTTTACAGCTTCAAGTGGGAGTTCTACTATAGAAGAAAGTATACAAAGTACACAAAATGCAAAAGATACAAAAGTAAACCTTAATACCGCAACACAAACACAACTAGAAACCTTACCAGGAATTGGTCCATCAACAGCCAATAAAATTCTTAGTTATCGAAAAGAAAAGGGAAGATTTAAGTCAATCGAAGATATTAAAGAAGTAAGTGGAATTGGTGAGGCTAAATTTGAGAAAATAAAAGATTTAATTAGTGTGAAATAAAATTTTTTATTTTGTATTTGCCAAAAAATGAATCGAATTTTTTAATAATTCAATTTCTTTATTATTTAATTTGTTAAAGTCGCTAGAAATATCTTCAATAAAGGAATTAAATCTATTTTCAAGAGCTGGATTTAATAAAATTCCAGTAGGTAGATTTAGAGATTGACAGATATCTAGAAATATTAAAACATTTGGAACTTTATTGCCAATTTCAATATTATATAAATAATTAGAAGAAATATTACTTTTTTCTGCTAAGGTTTCTCTTGTATAGCCACATTTTTTTCGAGCTATATAAATTTGTTCACCAATTTTTTTCATTCTTTCTAATTTTAAATTTTTTTTGTTCATAAAAACCTCCTAATGATAAATTATACTATTATTATAGTATTAACTTATGGATGCAAAAATAAACAATAGAAATAAAAATAGACAAAAAACAACACGATAGTATTGACAAATTATTTCTAAAGAATTAAAATTAGATTGACTTTATATCAAAAGCATATAAAAATGGAAAAACAAAGGAGGATTTTTTATGAAAAAAAGAAAGAACATTATAATATTCGGAGGTATTTTTGCTTTCTTATTATTGTTTACGGTAAAGGCAAATGCAACAGAAACCTTTTCAACAAGTGATGGAATAATAGCTACTAAAATAGTAGAAGGAATGAATGGAAACATAGAATTTAGTATTAGTAATATTCCATTAAAAGCACAAGAGGAATATGAATGGGGAATTAGCAAAACTTCAAGCAAAGAAGATGTAACAAAATGGTATGATTTAAGCGATTACAATGAATCTAATAAAAGTGCTAAAATAAATTTATTAGTGTCTGAAAAAGATGTTTTTAGTATATTAAGAACTACTGACATAGCATATCTTTATATTAAAGATGTAAAGGCAGGTACTTATATTGTCGATGCGTTAAAAGTAGACTTAACTTTACCACCTTATCGTGCGTGTGAATTGTATGAATGGCTAAAAGATTATTATTTTATAGGAGGTACAAAATCTTCTGGTACATTACAATGGAGTTGGGCGATTTATAATATCAAGAATGTATCCTATAAATTTGTAAAGGTAACAGATGAAAATCTTATTCAAAAATATAATCAAGCCATTGATAACAAAACTTCAATAGAGGATGTATTTTCTATTAATGTAAAGGACATTGCAAGTTTAACAGGATGGGAAAGTTGTGTGGGAAATGATGTTCATGGTTATACTAAAATTTTACAAGAAAGACTTCCAACAGACGGTGGATTGTATATTTTATATATGAAAGCAAAAGATAGTGACAGTAAAACAGTATATGGTTATAGAACTTGGCCATCTGGATTAAAAAAAGTTCCAATTGAAAACAACAACGAAAGTAATGTAAATAATGTAAATAAAGGACCACAAGAAGGTTCAACAACCAATAAAGGAAATAGCACCATAGTAGGAAAGACAGATACTACTACAGCAAAACAAATTTTACCTAATACAGGAGTTACTAAAATTATTATTTTAACAATAGTAGTATTAGGAATAGTAGGAACGATAGGATATATTAAAGATAAAAACCTACCAATAAAATAGAAAAATGAGAGGGGAAGCAAATGAAAAAAAAGACGTGGAAAAAAATCATACTAACAATACTAATAGTAATAAGCACAATTATAAATAGTACATCAGTATTTGCAGATGTTGGAGGTGTGCAAAGATACGATGGTTCTACTTCGAAATCTAGAACATCAACTTCTAGCAGAGGTTCTAATTTTTCTATTGGAGGAATTGTTATTATCGTTATTATAGGAGGAACAGTACTATTCTTTTGGGGAAAGAAAAAAGGAATGGTAAAAGACATTGGAGACATTACTAAAATGGGAAATGTATTGAATGAATTTAAAAAAGAAGCAAATTTAGATACTATCTTTAATCCACAGGCAACACAACAAATCAATATAGGAGAAAAAATAAGACAAATAGATCCTATGTTTTCAGAAGAAAAATTTTTAAATTGGAGTAAAGACGTATTTGTAAAATTACAAGCAGCATGGACCAAAAGAGAATGGAACATAATTCGACCTTTTGAATCAAATGAATTATTCGAAACACATGCTGCACAATTACAAGAATTTATCAAAACAGGAAAAATCAATGTGGTAGAAAGAGTTAGTGTACAACAAGCAACTTTAAATTCTTTTTTACAAGATGGGGATAAAGAAATTATCAAAGTTAACTTAGATGCTGTTATGAGGGATTATATCATAGATGAAAAAACAAACAAAGTATTAGAAGGAAAGCCAAAAGAAGATCAGTATATGAGATATAGATTAACCTTTATAAGAAAAGCAGGAGTTAAGACACAAGAAGGAAAAAGTAACATGAGTACAACCAACTGTCCTAATTGTGGAGCACCAACACAAATAACCTCAGCAGGAGAATGTGAGTATTGTAAAAGTGTTATTACAACAGGAGAACATGATTGGGTATTATCAAGTTTAGAAGGAAGAAGATAAAGAAAAATAGGAGGAATAAAAATGGGATTAATAAAAGCAACAACAGGAGCGGTAGGAGGAACATTAAAAGATCAATGGAAAGAAGCACTAAGATGTGATGATATGGGAAATGATATATTAATGAAAAAAGTAACCACGCCAACAGGAGTAATTTCTAATAAAAGTACAATTATCGTAGGACCTGGACAATGTGCTATTCTTTATGATAATGGGAAAGTCATTGATGCAACAGCAGAAGAAGGAGTATACACATTTGATAGTTCAAGTACACCATCATTTTTTGCTGGACAATTCGGAGCGGTATTTAAAGAAATGTGGGAACGATTTACATATAATGGAGCAAGTGCAAAAGAACAATATGTATTTTTCTTTAACATGAAAGAAATTATAGGAAATAAATTTGGAACACCTAATCCAATTCCTTTTCAAGATTGGTCACATCCAATACCAAACCAAATGACAGGAACAATGACACCTTTAAGAGTAGAAGTAAAATGCTTTGGAAAGTATACCTTTAAAATAGAAGATCCATCCAAATTTATGAATGAAATTGCAGGAATAGCAGACATTTATAGAAAAGATGAACTAACAGACCAAATGAGGTCAGAAGTAATTGCTTCATTTCAAAATGTACTAAATGAATTAGGAAATTCTGTTCATAAGATTCCTGTTTTGGAATTGCCAAGCCAAACAGATGAAATTAAACAAATAATGGACGAAAAAGTATTTGACGAACCAATCCGAAAAAGAGGAATTAAACTAGAAGGATTTGCTGTAGAATCTGTAACCTTAGATGAAGAATCAGAAAAGAAAATAGATCAATATGAACTTAGTTCAAATGCTAGTATGCAACAAGGAACTTTGGTAGGAGCCTATGCAAATGCCGTACAAGATGCTGCTAATAATAGCAATGGTGCAACAAATGGATTTATGGGAATTGGCATGATGAATATGGCATCAGGTGGAATGATGGGAGGAGTAGCAACTGGTCCATGGCAACAACAGCAACAATCAAAAGTTCCAAATGAAGTAGAAGAAAAACCAAAAGAAGATACTTGGACTTGTCCAAACTGTAAAGTAGTAGTGTCAGGAAAATTCTGTGGAGAATGTGGAAGTGCTAAGCCAGAAAAAGCATTTTGTCCAAATTGTGGTAACAAGATAGCAAAAGATACAAAATTTTGTCCAGAATGTGGACACCAAAATTAATAAATAAGAGAAAAACAAAGGTAAGAATTAATTGCCAGAATAGTAAAGAGTCCTAAAAATAATTTAGGAAAGATGAGTAAAATAATTAATTTTATGAGTAGGATCTAATTAAATGAAAACACTTTATAGAAATCTATAAAGTGTTTTTGTTTTTAACTTAAAACTTGACAAAATAGAAATTACATAGTAAAATGTTAGCAAAGTCTAACAAAAGGAGAAATCTATGAAACTAACCAGTTCACAAGAAGAATATTTAAAAACAATCTATTTATTAGAAAAAAACAATAAAAAAGTTAGAGTAACAGATATTGCATCAAAGCTAGAAATTACAAAGCCAAGTGTAAACAAAGCAATTAATTTATTAAAAGACATAGGACTCATCAACTATCAGACCTATGGCAACATTAGCCTAACCAAAGAAGGAGAAACCTATGCCATCGAGATTATAAAAAAGCAAGACATCCTAGAAATGTTTTTAGTTGAAATATTAAACACGGAAAAACATCAAGCAGAACAAGAAGCAATTGCTATGAAGCATGCGATATCAGAAAAAACGGCAAAGAAGCTAAACCAATACATAACGCAAATAATGAATTTAGGGGACTTAGAGTGTGGCTATGATAAAAACAACGAGAAATGTAGGAACTGTATACAAAGAGCAGCTAAAAATAAAATGAAAATGGAGGAATAGATGTGTTACTAGAATTAAAAAATATATGTTTTGAAAGAGAAAATAAAAAAATATTAGATGACATTAATTTATCTTTAGACATAGGAAAGTTTATTGCTATTACAGGACCAAACGGTTCACGGCAAATCAACTTTGGTAAAAATTATAATGGGAATTGAACAGCCAGATTCCGGAAAAGTTATCTTAGATGGAAAAGACATTACTAATTTAAAAGTTTACGAAAGAGCTAACTTAGGAATCAGCTTTGCTTTCCAACAACCTGTCAAATTCAAAGGAATAACGGTATATGACTTATTAAAAATGGCAGCCAAGAAAAAAGAAATGACTAAAATAGAAGCTTGTGAAGTTCTATCAAAAGTAGGACTATGTGCCAAAGAATATGTAGATAGAGAAGTAAATGGTTCTTTATCAGGAGGAGAACTAAAAAGAATTGAAATAGCAACCGTTGCCTTAAGAGGAGCTAAACTAACAATATTTGATGAACCAGAAGCAGGAATTGACTTATGGAGCTTTAGCAATTTAATTGATGTATTTGAAAAAATGGGAGAACTAATTAAAGGAACTACATTAATCATCTCACACCAAGAAAGAATATTAAACATTGCAGACGAAGTTATTTTAATGAAGGCTGGAAAAATAGAACAAATTGGAGAAAGCAAAGAAATCTTAAACAAAACATTTGCCAGAACAGAATGCTATAAAATAAAACAGAATCATCATGAAGAATAGGAGGAAAATATGGAAAAAGAAATAAATCAAATAGATAAAGACCTTTTAAACGAAGTTTCTAACTTGGAAAATATAACAAAAGGAGCTTACAATATCCGAAAAAACGGAGTAGGAATTGAAAGAAAAGTAACCGAAAACGTAAATATAATAACCAAAACAGATAAACCAGGGATTGACATCTATGTTAAAGAAAACACAAAATTTGAAGTTATCCATATACCAGTTATTCTAACAGAAAGTGGATTAAATGATTTAGTATATAACGATTTTTATATTGGAAAAAATGCGAATGTAGCTATCATAGCAGGATGTGGGATTCACAATGACCATCACAAAGATGCTAGACATGACGGAATCCATCGATTTTTCTTAGAAGAGGGAGCCAAAGTAAAATACATCGAAAAACATTATGGAGAAGGAAACGGAGAAGGAAAAAGAATTTTAAACCCAGTAACAGAAGTATACTTAAAAACAGGAAGCAGTATGGAAATGGAAAGTAGCCAAATTAAAGGGGTAGATTCTACAATTAGAGAAACCAAGGGAGAATTAGAGACTAACACCAATTTTGTTGTGTCAGAAAAAATTATGACTCATGGAAAACAATTTGCAAAAACAATTTTTGATGTGCAACTAAATGGGGAAAATGCAAGTACACATGTAACTTCAAGGTCAGTAGCAACCGATGAATCAGAGCAACTTTTTGTGTCTAAAATTTATGGCAATAACAAAAGTTTTGCTCATAGTGAGTGTGATGCTATTATTAAAGATAAGGCTAAAGTTACAGCAACACCAGAGATCACAGCTAACAATGTGGAGGCTAATTTGATTCATGAAGCGGCGATTGGTAAGATTGCTGGAGAACAATTGATTAAATTGATGACATTAGGTCTTTCTGAAAAAGAAGCAGAGGACGAAATTATTAACGGATTTTTGAGGTAGTTTTTGCATATTTTGCTTTGTTTTTCATATACTATGAGTGGGCACTTTTGATGGCTGTTTTTACTTTTTTATGATTTGTTACGTATTTTGCTTGACAAGTGTTGCCTCTCGTAGTATAATAAGCTATGTTATGATGTTATATCGCGGGGTGGAGCAGTTGGCAGCTCGTCGGGCTCATAACCCGAAGGTCGATGGTTCGAGTCCATCCCCCGCAACCAAACTTCAATCACTAGAACGGTAACGGTTTTAGTGATTTTTTGTTGTCTTAAAATAGTTTACAATAATGCTATTTTTAAGCACTATTATGTAGAATTGGGTAAAAGTTGGGTAAAATAATCGCCTCAAACTACTTAAATTCTAACAAAAAATCATTAAAATTTTATACTTTTTTATATATTATAAAAGGCAATGGGAAATCTAAATTTTAATATTTAGTTGCCTTTTATTTTTGTATCGTGAAAATTGTAACGGCTTTATTTCCGTTTGTGAAAATTAGAAAAAATTTAAATTAAGACCTTGTTGGTAATAACAAGTTTTCTAGTGCATATCCAGCTTTTCTATTATGAGAAAGCAGTGGATGCACATAAAAATCTAATGTTGTGCTTATTTGTGCATGACCAAGTCTTGCAGAAACAACTGCAATATCGACATTTTGTGCTACTAGTAAACTTGCATTTGTATGTCTTAATCCGTGAAAATTAATTACAGGTAATCCAATTGTACTTACATATCTAACAAACCATTTGCTAATTGAAGAAGGATGCATAGGTTTGCCATCAGCCTGCACAAATAACCTATCAGAATTAGTCCATAATTCGCCGTAGATGGATTTTTGCTCTTCATACCATAACTTATATTCCTCAAGTAAAAAAATGATAAATTCGGGTATTGCAATCTCTCTAATAGAACTCTCTGTTTTAGGTGTTTTTGTAAAAACTCCCATATCAGATAGATATTGACTAGAACGGTTAATACAAATAATTCCATTTTTAAAATCAACATCTTGCCACTCTAGTCCCATTAACTCGCCTAAACGAACACCAGTAAAAACAGTAAGAATGATAGCAACTTTGTATTTAGTTTCTTCTATAGAAAGTTTTTCTAAATTTTCAAGAAGTATTTTAGTTTGCTCATCATCATAAGATTTTCTTTTTGGTTTTCTAGCTTTAGGTGCTTGAACACGCTCTGCAGGATTTGCCACTATTAATTGCCAGTAAACTGCTTTATGAAGCATTGCTCTTAATAATCTGTGATGTTCTAAAATCGTTTTGCCAGATAAAGGCTTTTTAGTTTTTAAACCATTGTTGTCTTTTTTTCTAACTAGCTGAGTATCTTTTTCAAGTAAATCATAAAACTTCATAATCTCAGTTGGTCTGATTTTA
Source organism: uncultured Clostridium sp. (assembly GCA_951800935.1). The sequence goes on along the minus strand of CATOLW010000028.1, from coordinate 108 downwards.
TTAATATAAAAATGTCCGAAGTATGGTAAAAGTCTTGTTTCTAACATTCTACAATAACGCTTGTATGTAGTAGGAGCAAGTTCTTTTGAACCATAATCTCTTTTCCAT
>CATOLW010000027.1 GCA_951800935.1 uncultured Clostridium sp. | reverse complement strand
TTTTAATTCTATTGTAGCTATCTCTTCTACTATTTCATTACTAATCCCTAAACTTACTCCTATTGGTAATGAATACTTATCTAATAAATATTTAAATCCTTTTAATGTAATCTCTTTTACCTCTGTTGTTAATGGAATAAGAGAAATATATTTTCCATAAGTACTATTTTTATAAAAAGTATGATTACCTTTTATTAAATAGATTTTATTATAACTATCTACTATTTGGCATGGAATGTTCAAATCTAATGCGTATTTCAAGATATGGATATTAGCCAAAGTATGATCCATTCTTTTTCCTAGTGCCCCTAAAATAGTAATTCTAGAACTTTTTAATTGAATGGCTAATTGCATTGCGATATCTGTATCGGTATTATCTTTTTCTGGATTATATTTATGAAAAATAATCTGTGAATTATTTTGATAATATTCAAATATTTCCTTTGAAACTGAGTCAAAATCTCCTACCACATGACTTGGTATCATAGAAAGCTCGTACAATGCCTCTAATCCCTTATCAACAGCAATAATGTTTTGTCCGTTTATGTTCTTGGCAATATTTTTGTAACATTCTTTTATTGATTTCTCCACCTGTAATAATAAGTGTTTCCATTTTTCTCTCCTATTCATGGAATGTCTCCTAATCCCTTTTCTTGGTTGGTATTAAGAATAAGGCTCCCACTATAATTGGTAAATAAAATGTATAAATTCTCCAAAATAGTATTGACATATTGATGGTTCCTTGTTGGAAAATAGAGTTAAATAATAAATAGAATCCCCCTTCTGCTCCTAGTCCAGAACCTGGTGTTGGAATGAATGTCATTATTAATAGTAAAAATGCTTGTGTTGGTATGATTTGCCAAAAGGTAATACCACTATTTCCGAAGGCACGATATACCATATAGGTAATAGAATAATAAGCAAAGCTTTGTATGACAGCTGTTAAAAACATTTTTATTACCATCTTTTTTTCTGATTTCATATATAAGAATTGTTCTTTAAAGTTATCAATACTTTTATCTAATTTTTGAATGGTTTCTTCTGGATGCTTTAATATGTGAATTTTTCCAAGTATTTTGATAATTGGCGTTGTAAAAAAAGTAATCATTTTCTTTTTAATTCCTGCTAAAATTACTACTATGATTGCTAAAATATTAACGACAAATCCCACAATAGCAATCCATACATAATCTTGCATTAATGTAGCAAAAAAAGAAAATTCAAATAGGACTACAATGATAGTTGATACTACTAAAGCTGTCTGAGTAATAATAAATTTCATTGCCATAGCAGATAAAGAATCACTTACTCTTTTTCCCGTTTTAGTTAGTTCATATGCTTGCATTGGCTGACCACCTGTAGAAAATGGTGTAATGTTATTAAATAATTGACCTAGCATAGATACTTTAAAGGAATTTGTAAAACGTTGATTGGGATACATTTTTTTTATCGGTGTATGTAAATTACTAGCTTCGCAAATCCAATGAATCAGCAGACAAGCTATGCCTGCAACTACCCATTTATAGTCTACTTGATGTAATAATTGCTTAATATTATCTATTCCATCGACTTTTACCATATAAATGAATAAACCAATAAAAATAGCTAAAATTAATATAAAATTGAAAGCAATTACTTTTTTATTGGCTGGTTTTACTTCTTGTTGCATTTGCTCAATTTCATTATTTAGATTTGTTTTTTCCTCAAACTTTTCTGACATTTGCCCTAACTCCTCTTTCTATTTTCTTATCTTTTTATCATTATATCTGTTATATCGCAATTTATACTAGAAAGCAAGTCATTTTTTAAATTTTGACTACCTAGATTACCTTTTAAAGTAAAAAAAGAATGTTCATTGTTTGAACATCCTCATTTTATTTTTATATCTTACCTTTTGTCTTTTATTCTTCAACTGGTGCTTCTACTGGACAAACGCCTTGGCAAGTACCACAACTAATGCAAGCTGATTGGTCGATTACGAATCTTTCATCACCTTGTGAAATGCATCCTACTGGACAGTCTCCTGCACATGCACCACAAGAAATACATTTATCTGTAATTTTATATGCCATTTTTCCTCACCTCCTACAACCTATAAGAAACTTCCAAGAAGTGTTTTCTAATCCCTCTTTTCTAGTTCTTCTAATTCTTTTTTATGTTCTATTTCCTCTTGATCCATTTTTTCTTCTACAGCATCTTTGATTATTTTAATGTCTTTGGCTTCATATCTTTTATAGAAATATCCGTCTCCTTCATTGTCTTTTATTTTTACTCTTACTCTTTCTTTTAAAGTCTCAATGGCATCTACTTCCCCTTCGCCATCTTCTGTTTTTACAATAGCTCCTATCTTAGGAAGCCTTTGCAATTTTTCTTCATAAACATCATTTTCATATTTTAAGCAACACATTAGTCTACCACAGTTTCCTGATATTTTAGATGGATTCAATGACATATTTTGTTCTTTTGCCATTTTGATAGATACCGTTTCAAAGTCGCTTAAAAAAGAACAACAGCAAAGTTCTCTTCCACAAACGCCATTTCCTCCAATACGTTTTACTTCATCTCTTACTCCTATTTGTCTTAATTCAATACGTGTTTTATAAATAGCTGCTAAGTCTTTTACTAATTCTCTAAAATCAATTCTTCCATCTGCTGTGAAGTAAAATAAAATTTTGCTATTATCAAATTTATATTCTACATCTGTTAGCGTCATGTCTAATTTGTGTTCTTTTATTTTTTTCAAGCAAATGTCAAACGCTTCTTTTTCTTTCTTTCTACATTCTTCATAGCGTTTATGGTCTTTATAATTAGCAATTCTTAGTACTCTTTTTAAAGGTGTTACAATTTTATCATCTTCTACTAAGCGATTTTGTATCATAACTTCTCCATATTCTTCTCCTTGTGCTGTTTCTACAATGACTTTATCACCTTTTCGTATTTTTAGATTTTTTGGATTGAAAAAATAGATTTTTCCTAATTTCTTAAATCTTACTCCTATTATATTTTTCAACTAAGTTCCTCCCACATGTTAAAAATTAAATTATCTATACACATATCATAATTTGCATTTTGTTTCAACCTTTTTTTTGTATTTTCCACAATTTTCATACAGTTTGTGTATAAGTAATTTTCTTTTGCCTGTTTTAAAAGTAATATATTGATGTATTCTAATATTTCAAAAATTTCTTCTTTTGCTTTATATAATGGCTCTGCTAACTGAATAACTTCCATTAAATCTTTTTTATTCAAATTTTCTATCATGTCTTCTATTTTTTTGTATTCCTCTTGCTTATCTTTTAGTTCTATCGCTTTTCCTAAACTTCCTTGGAACATAGCTAACTGGTTTTGTGTAATTGTCATCATTCCATAATTAGTTTGTAAGTATTGTTTGATTTCTTCGTCTTCAATTGGCTGAAATTTGAGTATCATACATCTAGATTTTATTGTTGTTAAAAAAGAATTTTCTTGATTCCCTATTAAAATAATTGTAGCATATTGTGGTGGTTCTTCTAATGTTTTTAATAAGCAATTTTGTGCTTCTGTTGTCATCGTTTGTGCATCATTTATGACATAAACTTTTTTATTTGCTATAATTGGTTTTTCTTGTATCTTTTTTTGTAATAAACGAATTTGTTCAATTTTTATCCTGTTTCCATCTGGCTCTATACACATGAAGTCTGGATGATTATTGCTTTCAAATTCAATAAAAGACTGATTTTCTAAACATAAAATATTTTTGGCAAATTCTATTGCAAGCATTTTTTTTCCAATTCCTTGTATGCCAATAAATAAATAACTATGTGAGCTTGTTTGATTTTGGATTGATTTTTCTAGCACTTTTTTGATTGTTTCATTTCCTATTATTTTTTCAAACATCCTTTTACCTCTTTAACTTTAAGCCACCTATTCTACTTTTCCCCATTTGTTCAATGGCCAAATTCTGATAGCTACAGTACTTTCAATTTCTTTTAATGGGATACAACCAAATGCTCTACAGTCTGTACTATGATTTCTATTATCTCCTAAAGCAAAAACACAATTTTCTGGTACCTTAAAATCATTAAATCCGACTCCTGTTACATCAGTGACAATTCCTTCTTGTAGATATGGTTCCTCTAATTCTTTTTCATCTATATACACTTTTCCATTTTTTATTTCAACATGTTCTCCTGGTAAAGCAATAACTCTTTTAATATAACTTCTTTTTCCTATTTCTAAGAAATTATTTACAAACCATTGCCCTGCATTTTTTTCATGATATTTTGCAACAGGATTGCTTTGGTCAATTTCAGAAGAAGCATATGTTATTTTAACAGGTTCTTCAAAAGTAATAATTTCTCCTCTTTTTGGTAATGTCTTTGTCGTTCTTCCCCAACGATTTAGCCATAATCTTTCATCTTGGACTAAGGTTGGATACATGGATACTTGTTTTACAATAGTAGGTGTTCCGATAAAATAACGAAATAACATAGCTAATACCAATGCTATAATAATGCAATAAATCCATTCTAATATATCTTTTGTTTTTTCACTCAATTTAATCTCTCCTTAATTTTTAATCTTGTATTATTATACAACATTTTTTTTTTGTTATCAATGAATTTAGGTAAATTCTTGTAGAAAAGTGATACTTTAAAAGTATCACTTCTTATCATTTTTCTATTTTTTCTTTTCAAAACAAGCTTTGGCATTTCATTGTTTCGTAGGAATTCTGACCACAACTTCGGTACCTTCTCCTACAACACTTTTAATGTCAATACTTCCACCATTTTTGTCTAAAATTTCTTTTGCGATGGAAAGTCCGAAGTCCAGTACCTCCCATTTCTCTAGTACGAGCCTTGTCCACTCGATAAAATCTTTCAAAAATACGATTTAAATCTTCTTCTGGAATTCCAATTCCATTATCGAACACTTTAATATACGCATCATTGTATACAAAACCTACATATATTTTAATTTCTCCCCCATCTTTGGTATATTTGATACTATTGGTTAGTATATTTAATACCACTCTTTCAACATCATATTTATCTGCATAAACTGGTGGCACGTCTGCTGTTACAAAACAGTTTACTTTATGCCCTTTCTTTTTAATTTCGATGGCCAGTTTATCTTGACATTTTTTTACCAAATCTCCTAAATCAAATGCTTCTTTTTGTATGATTTTGTTATTGTTATCATATCTTGATAACGTTAATAAGTCTGTTACTAATTTTGCCATTCTTCTTGCTTCTGTGGCAATTACATTTAAAAATCTTTCTTGTGTTTCTTTATCATATTCTCCTTCTAGTAAAGTATCAGCATATCCCATAATAGAAGTAATTGGTGTTTTTAATTCATGAGAAACGTCGGCAACAAATTCCTTTCTCATATTGTCTAAATCCACATGTTCTGTAATATCTTGTATAACAGCTATTACACCATCTGGTCTATCTGTTTCATTTTTAAATGGTGCAAAAAATACATTCATAAATTTATCTTCTACTTGGATTCTTTGCTCTGTTGAAGTCCAACTTTCTAAGTAAATTATTTTTTCCATATTGATGTCTAAGTTAAACTTTTCAAAGATATCTTCAAAAGTATTATCTTCTGGTCTAATACTTAGTGATTTTTTAGCAGCTGGATTGATTAAGATAATTTCACCTTTCATATTAAAGGCAATAATCCCATCTGTCATATGAAGTAAAATAGTTTCAATTTGATTTTTTTGAGTAGACACTTCACTTAGCTTATCTTTTAGTTCTGTTGTCATGAGTCCTAAAACATTTTGTAAATCTTGTGTTGCATTTACCTTTTTTCCTTTTACTTTCTTTTCTCCATTTTTATCTTCCTCTGTAATTCTTTCTGCACTTTTAATTAATTTATTGATTGGATAAATAATAAATCTAGATAACAAGGCTGCTGTTAATATCCCAACAATAGCAAATAAAATTCCAGATATCCCTAATACATATACTGTTTTTCTTTGCACTTCTTGCATATCAATTACTTGTCCTGTTGCTATTTGTTCATTTAAAGTTTGTAGTAAATTTAGAAAAAAGATTCCAAGCCCACTAATAATAATAATGCCTATGATAAACAAGGCTAATATAATTTTATTGAATTGTATATTTTTTAACATTTATTTTCATTCCCTTTTTATTTTTTAATCTACTAACTTTCTAATTTCCTGATAAATTTTATCTTCTACATTGGTAACAGATACTTTTAGTGCATTTTCACCCATTTTTTTCATTTTTGTTTTATCTAATACAATTTCTTCTATTGCTTGATTTAATTTTTTACCAGTTAATTCTTCATTTAAAATAATTTTTGCTGCTCCCATATTTTCTAAAACCTTTGCATTGTACAATTGATGGTTATGGCTTACATTGGGTAATGGTATTAAAATAGATGGTTTTCCTAAAGTCGCAATTTCTGTTATTGTCATAGCTCCTGCCCTTCCGATTGAAACATCAGAAACATTCATAATTTCCTCCATATTATAGATATATGGCATCATTTTTATTCCTTTAATGTTCTTGCTATTAATACCAAATTCTTCTAATTTTTGTTGTAAAATATCATATTGTTTTGGACCAGTTGCCCAAATTATTTGATAATTTTTATAATATTGATTTTGAATAATTTCTATAATAGCCTCATTAATTTTTTGTGCTCCTTGGCTTCCTCCTGATACTACAATAACTGGTTTTGTTTCATTTAATCCAATTTCTTTCAAAATTCTAGTTTTTTCATTTATTCCATATTCTTTTCTCTTTATTTTTACTGGTGTTCCTGTATAGACTATATTTTTAGCATTTTTAATTCTTGGTATCGTATCTTTAAAAGAAACTAAAATAGTATTTGTTTTTTTAGCTAACATTTTAACAGCTCTTCCTGGAAAGCTATTACTTTCGTGTAACATGGTTGGAATTTTTAAACTATTTGCTGCTAAAATAGTTGCCCCACAAATATAACCACCTGTTCCAATTACAATATCTGGCTTAAACTCTTGTATGATTTTTTTTGCTTCTTTGTAACCTTTTAATGTTTTATACATTTTCTTTATATTTTCTATTGTAAGTTTTTTACTTAATCCATAAGCTTCAATTGTCTTTAACTCATAACCAGCTCTTGCTACCAAATCATTTTCTAATCCTCTAGTTGTTCCTATAAATACAATTTTAGACTCCTTTTCCTCTTGTTTTATTTTGTTAGCAATCGCTATTCCTGGATTAATATGACCAGCTGTTCCAGCTGCTGCAATAATTACCTTCATATGATTCTCCTTTTTCTAGAATTCTGGAAAAGGGATTAGGGGACGTTCCTTAAAATCCCTGTTTTTGAGACTAAAGGGACAGTCCTTATCAATACAAAATTAAAGGAGTGTCCCTTAATCCCTAAAATCGGGATTTTAAGGAACGTCCCCTAATCCCTTTATTTCGCACTTGCTCTAGATATGTTGAGCAAGATTCCCATTTCACATAATAATATGAATAATGCTGTTCCACCGATAACTAAAGAATGGTAATGGCATTCCTGTTGCTGGCATAGAGGAGGTTACTACTGCTACATTGATGATTACTTGGATGGCTACTAAAGCTGTTATTCCAATCGCTACCAAACTTCCAAACATGTCTGGTGCTCTCATCGCTATTAAAACACCTCTCCAAATGAAGATAGCAAATAATATTAGTACTGCCGCACATCCTATAAATCCTAATTCTTCTCCTAATATGGAAAAAATGAAATCATTGTGTGGTTCTGGTATATATAAGAATTTTTGCTTACTGTCTCCTAATCCTGCTCCAAATAATCCTCCGCGAACCAATCGCATATAAACTTTGGATTACTTGCCATCCAGTATCTGTTGCATCTTTCCATGGATCTAAGAAGGTAATAACTCTTCGTAGTCGATATGACTCTAAGCAAACCAAAGCAATAATGGCAGGAATTCCAACAACACTTCCTGTTGCTAGAAAATGGCCCAATTTACATCCTGCCATTATCATCATAATAGAGCAAATTCCTATAATAACAATAGAAGCACTAAAATGAGGTTGTAATAATAACAGTCCAATAATAGGTGCTAACATACAAATATGTTTAATAAAACCTAATCCATAAGATCCTAAGTCATCTCTATTGTTCATAAGTATTCCTGCATAAAAAATGATCATTAATAATTTTACTAATTCAGATGGTTGAAATGATAGTGTTTGTGTTATAAAAATCCATCTTTTAGCACCATTTACTTCTTTTCCTGCAACTAGCACAAGTGCTAACAAAAGCAGAGAAATCCACCAAGCATGTTTGTAAAATTTTTGATAAAATCGATAATCTATTTTGGAGATAAATAACATAGCTACAATACCTAAAATCGCAAATATTAATTGTTTTGAAAAATAGGAATAACTATCTCCACTTTCTGCCAAAGCAGAAGGCGAACTTGCTGATAATACCATAATTATGCCAATAGACAGCAATAATAGTATCGTAATCAACAAAGTAAAATCAATTGGATTATTTAAAAAGCTTGAAAAACTCTTTTCTTTTCTTTTCTTTTTTGCCATCTGAAAATTCTTCCCTTTCTGTTTCTATATAATTTTTAGACCAATTACACTTAAAACTAGAGTAATCAAACTAAATATAATTACCACTTTACTTTCTTTCCATCCTTTTAGTTCAAAATGATGATGCAATGGTGCCATCTTAAAAAATCTCTTTCCTGTCTTTTTAAAATAAATCACTTGAATCATAACAGAAAGTGTTTCTAATACTGGAATTAGTGCTATTACAATTAATAGTAAAGGCATCTTTAAATATAAAGCAATGGCTGATACAACACCACCTAATAATAAAGAACCAGTATCTCCCATAAACACTTTTGCTGGATGTAAATTAAACATTAAAAAGCCAAGAGTTGCTCCAATAACAACACTGCCAAATAAAGATATTTCCTTCATTCCAGCCATCATTCCTACCACTCTTAAACATTTAATAATAATCGCTGATACACTAGATGAAAGTCCATCAATTCCATCTGTTAAGTTAATAGCATTCGTTGTTCCTAGAATAACCATTATTGCAAATGGAATGTATAAATAAATTGGTATATTAATATATATTTTTAAAATTGGAATATATGTATCCGTTCCTATATGCAATCCTTGTACTAAATAAATTACATAAATCGCAGAAATAAGTAGCAGTCCTAACATTTTATAACTTGGTTTTAAGCCTTTGGTATTCTTTAAAACCAACTTTTTAAAGTCATCAATAAAGCCTATCACACCAAATCCAATAGTCAAAATTAGTATTGGTATTAATCGATTGGCTGTTTCATTTTGGCCTTGAAAACTAAAAAAAATGTAAGCTCCTGTTATGACTAAAATCATCGTAATAATCATAATAATCCCCCCCATAGTTGGGGTGCCTTGTTTTTTTAAATGAGATTGTGGTCCATCGTCTCTTTCAATTTGTCCCACTTTTAATTTTCTTAATATTGGTATAATTATAAAACCTAATATAATAGCTGTTATAAATGCTATTACTAATAGCGTTGTTTCTGCTTTCATCTTTTACCAAACCTTTCTCCTCTTTTGGTATTTTATAATTCATCCATAATTTCATGGATAATAACTCTTTCGTCATATGGATGTTTTACGCCTTCAATTTCTTGATAAGGTTCATGCCCTTTTCCAGCTAAAACAATAATATCCCTTCTATTTGCCATTTTAATAGCTTCTTTTATCGCTTCTGTTCTATCTACTACTATTTGGTATTTTCCTTTTGTTTTTTTCACGCCTTCTTCAATTTGCTCAATAATCTTTTCTGGCTTTTCTGTTCTTGGATTATCTGACGTAATAATAGTAAAATCTGCAATTCTC
>CATOLW010000026.1 GCA_951800935.1 uncultured Clostridium sp. | reverse complement strand
TTGATGAGGAAAAGTCATTTTAGAAAAACAAATTTTTTGATGGCATAAATTTAATAATTTATCGGTTAACCCCAAAGAACCACCAATAATAAAAGTAATAGAACTAGAAGTCATAGAAATTTTTTCAATTTCCGAAGAAAAGCTTTCTGATGAGAATTGCTTTCCATTTAAATCTAAAGCAATTACATAAGAATCCTTCTTTATATGACGAATAATATTATCGCATTCTTTTGACTTAATTTCGTTTGATAAATTAGAATTTATTTTATCTGGTATTTTTTCATCTAATAATTCTAAAATATCTAATTTGCAATAGCGAGAAAGCCTTTTGCTATATTCATCAATAGCAGATTTTAAGTAAGGTTCTTTTAATTTTCCAACACAAATGATTTGAATAGTTAGCATGATTTTTACTCCTTTATGATTTAGCTTATAGATATTAACTTACTGTGGCAATCTCTACTTGCTACATTTAAATTAAATAAATCTTTACTAGAAGAATGATTTTCTAGTAATTCATCCATAACGGTTTGATAAGCAAGTTCTGGAAAATTACTTTCTTTGCTTAAATGTCCTAACATAGCATTCTTTAGACCAGATTGCAATAAATAAGAAATTGTTTTTCCTGCCATTTCATTAGACAAATGTCCTGTTGGACCAGCAATTCTTGATTTTAAAGGAAAAGGGTAAGAAGAACAACGTAATACTTCTGGGTCATAATTAGCTTCTAACATGATAAATAAGCTTTCTTCTAATCTTTTCAAAATATCATTTGTCATATGTCCAATATCAGTTGCAATACTAATTTTTTTATTACCTTTGCAGATGTTAAACCCACAAGGATTAGCTGCATCATGAGGAATAGAAAAAGGTTTTATCTCTAAATCGCCAATTGAAAAATGATCGAATATTTGAAAAGTTTTTATTTGATTAGTATTTATTTTATCTCTTTGTTTTGGCATAGCATCTAATGTTTCTTGATTCACAAATACTGGTAAATTAAATTTTTTAGAGAAAGTACCTAGACCTTGGACATGGTCTGAATGTTCATGAGTAATTAAGATACCATCCAAGGAGGATGGCTCTATATTAATATCCAATAAGGCATTTTCGATTTTTTTGCTACTAACACCAGCATCAATTAGAAGTTTGGTATGATCAGTTTCTACCAATAAGCTATTACCACTACTTCCGCTATATAAACTACAAAAATTAAACATGATTATTATTTCCTTTGTTATTCGATTACTCTTTCGATTTTAGCACCAATGCTTCTAAATTTTTCTTCTATGTTTTCATAACCACGGTCAATATGTTCTAAATTATAAATTTCTGTTATTCCTTCAGCGGCAGTTCCTGCAATAACAAGTGCGGCACCAGCTCTTAAGTCAGAAGAATAAACAGGAGCACCTGTTAATTTTTTAACCCCTTCAAAGAAAGCAGATTTACCTTGTGCATTTATTTTAGCACCCATTCGATTTAATTCTTCGGTATATTGAAATCTAGAATCCCAAATACTTTCATGAATCATACTATTTCCATTGGCTAGAGATAAGACCACACCCATTTGAGGTTGCAAATCTGTAGGGAAACCTGGATAAGGTAAGGTTTTGATAGTGGCTTTGGTAGGCCTTTTATTACACCAAACACGAATACTATCAATGTTATCTTCTACATTTCCACCGACTTCAATGATTTTAGCTGTAATAGATTCTAAATGTTTGGTAATACAATTTTTTATTACTAAATCTCCTTTGGTTGCAACAGCAGCTAACATAAAGGTACCTGCTTCAATTTGATCTGGAACAACAGAATAAGAAGCATTTCCACTTAATTTTTCGACACCATTAATTTTTATAACATCAGTTCCAGCACCTCTAATGTCAGCACCCATCGTGTTTAAAAAGTTTGCTACATCTACGATATGAGGCTCTTTAGCTGCGTTATCAATAATGGTAGTTCCTTTTGCTAAAACAGCTGCTAACATAACATTAATCGTTGCACCAACTGAAACGATATCCATATAAATAGGACAACCAGTTAACTTTTTAGCTTTGGCATAAATGGTTCCTTTTTCAACTGCGACATTAGCGCCTAATCGTTCAAAACCTTTGATATGTTGATCAATTGGTCTAGCACCTAGTTTGCAACCGACCTGGCATGCCAACTTCGATTTCTCCTTTTCGGCTAAGCATAGCTCCTATAATGTAGTAAGAAGCTCTAAATTTACTTGTTAAATCAAAAGGAGCTTTTGTGGTAGTTAAATTTGAAGTATCGATGGTAATACTATTTTTTGTATTCCAAGTTATTTTAGCTCCTAATTTTTCTAATATTTCACAAGATATTTTTATATCACTTATATTTGGCAAATTTTCAATAGTACATGTACCATCAATTAAAAGTGCAGCAGGTAAGATGGCTACGGCAGCATTTTTAGCACCACTGATGGTTACATCACCCTTTAAAGGAGTTGGACCTTTTACGATTAATTTTTCCAATTAAATAACCTCCAATATTACATGTTTCCAAGAAAAAAGAGCGTATTTAATCTAACACTCTTATTTCTACTAGAATATATCACAAACTGACAATGAATGCAACTATTTGAAACTATTTTTTAGCTGTAATCAATCCAGCATGATTGAAAAATTCTAGTAATTTGAACTTAAATTGAATTTCACTATTTTGTGAATCAGAAATCAAGGCAAATTCTTCTTCTGACATTTGATTTTCCATTAATTCTTTTGAGTCTTCTGGGACTACTCCAGATGAAATATCAACAAAACATAAAGGAGGAAACATTACGCACCACCAGTTTTGTCCTTTTGATTCTCCGATCTCAACTCTTAAAGCATCATAATATCCTGCTGGTAAAGAAATATCGCCATAAGTTTTAGTAGGGAATTCAAAATTACCAATATTTATAGTCACTGGATAAGAATATCCTTCTGTTTTTATTGTATCAATTGCTATTTGTTCAAAATCATTAACATGTTCTTGTGCAATAGAAATAGCTTCTTCTTTGGAAACAGTATTACTACAAATCGAATTCATATAAGCAAGTAAACGATCACGTACCTTATATTTTAAATTTTGGTCTTCTTGCGTATCACTATTAGCAATAACATGTAAACGAAATACACTATTGGCAATATCAGTAGAAATATTTTGTGCATAAGATACAGCTAAAATAGAAATATAAAGAAAAAGAAGAAAGCTTAAAATAATTACCATTTTTATATTTTTTTTCATAAGTTACCTCCCAAAATATTCTTTACTATTAATTATTAACAATTTAGAAAATTTTATACTAAACTAGGATAAAAATTGTAATGTCGAAAAAAGTAGGAAAATTTTATTTGAAATATTATTGACATATTTGTAAAGAAATGGTAAAATTTACCAGTAGTCCAAAAACGGAATTTCCGTATGACTTTGAAAATAAAAGGAGAGAAATTAAATGAATAAAAATACAAAAGAAAAGATATGTGCATTTTATGCAAGTGATTATCATTTTGAAATGATGAGCCTACCTTATATCGATAAAAATATGGGGCAAGATGAAATTATTATTTTAACAGAAAATAATTTAGAAGGAACAGTAAAAAATGTTTTAGAAAAAATAAATTTAAAAGAAAACAAAAAAGAACAAATACTAAATTTAAATTGGAAAAATAATCAACAAGAAAAATTAGAAAATATAAAGAAAAAGATAGAAGATAAAAAAGATGTGATAATTTTCATCAAAGGAAAGCAAAGTTATATTCAAAAAACGAACCAAGAAATTAAACCATGGATTGTGGAAGAACAAGGAATCAAAATAATTGACTGCTATGAAATAGAAGAAGTAGGAGAACAGATTGATAAAATAATGAAACCCTACCACAAAGTTTTAAAAACTACAGGAGAAAAGGAAATAGAAAAGTTATAAAAACAGTTGCTATTTTTAAAAAAATAGTGTATAAGTAAAACAGATAATATTTTTTATTATCTGTTTATTTTGATAAAAAGAAATGAGGAAAAGACATGGATGAAAAAGTAGAGGAATTACAAAATGTCCTAAAAAAATATGGGCAAGAACATTTATTAAATCATTACCAAACATTAGATGAAATACATAAGAAAGAACTATTAAATCAGATAGAATCCATTAATTTTGAATTAATTAATAGTTTATATGACCATACAAAAAAGAAAGAAAAAAATGCAAATGACGAAATAACACCAATTGAATATTTAGATAAATATAAATTAAATGATGAATATAAATATTATGAAAACATAGGAAAAAAAGTAATTAAAGAAGGAAAATTGGCAGCTGTAACTATGGCAGGAGGACAAGGAACAAGACTTCGGACATAATGGACCAAAAGGAACCTATGATATTGGATTAGATTCTCATAAATCTTTATTTGAATTATTATGTGATAATTTAAAAGAAGAAGGGAAAAAATATGGTGTTACCATTCCATGGTTTATTATGACTAGTAGAGAAAACAACCAAGCAACGATAGAATTTTTTGAAAAAAATAAATATTTTGGTTATCAAAAAGATAAAAACATATTCTTCTTTATTCAAGGGGAATTACCTATGATTGATACAGAAGGAAAAATACTAATTGGAGAAGACGGATTAGTAAAACAAGCAGCAGATGGACATGGAGGAATTTACGAATCACTAGTAAAAAGTGGAATGACCAAAAAGATGAAAGAATTAGGAATGGAATGGGTATTCATTGGTGGAGTTGATAATTGTTTAGTAAAAATGGTAGATCCTGTTCTTATGGGAATTGCACTAGATAAAAAAGTAACAGTTGCCTGTAAGTCTGTAGTAAAAGCCAATCCAAGTGAAAAAGTAGGAGTATTTTGTAAAAGAAATGGAAAGCCAAATGTAATAGAATATTCTGAAATAACAGAAGAAATGGCAGAAGCAAGAGATGAAAATGGAGAATTATATTATGGAGAGTCTCATATTCTTTGCAATTTATTTAGTGTAGAAGCAGTAGAAAGAATGGGAGCAAGTCCATTACCATATCATGTAGCATATAAAAAAGCAACATATTTAGATAAACAAGGAAATATTGTTGTTCCTGATTCACCAAATGCTTATAAATTTGAAGCTTTCTTGTTTGACGCTTTTGGAGAAGTAGATGACATGGCAATTCTCCGTGTTAAAAGAGAAGAAGAATTTGCACCAGTTAAAAATGCAGATTCTGCAGGAGTAGATTGCCCTAAGACAGCAAGAGAATTATATAAAAAATTTCATCATTTAGATTAAAACGATAAAAGCAACAGAAACAATCTGTTGCTTTTGTTATACTAACTACATCAATACATAACATTATGATAGGCTAAAGCTCAATTTCAATTATTTCTGGTTTAGACGGAATAATACGATATACAGCCATTATTTTTGCCTCAGAAATATAATTCTGCCACGGAGTTTTGCCAATTTCTTCTGACGTGACTTTTACTAATCCAAAACGATGTTCAATCCCTTTTTTAAAGGCTGGAGCCAGTATATAAACGGGAAGAGGATACATCTTTTCTGCAAAAGCACTTAATACATCCTTTTTTAAAGAATAATTCTCAAAATTGCAGTCGACAATACATACGTTCTTGTGATTTGAAGTGTCGATAATAGCTTCAAATCCACCAATTGCCACACCATTAATGGTGCCTATGTACCGATAGTTGTTATCGGCAATATGAGTATTAGAAATTACCATTCTCATATTTTTCCTCCTTTTTTGTGTTTACCAAAGTTTACACTTGCATATGAATTATATCATATTTACATAATGGAGTCAATTTTTTATACAGCAACGAAGATAAAGTGTTGATTTTTAATAAGTAGATAACTATTATTAGAAAGTATATTAACAAAATTTCAAGTTATTAAAATTCTCTCTTGTCAATTCTAGTAATATCAAGTATAATGAGGGTATAAAAGAAAGGAGAGAGAAAATGGATTATTTAAAAGAATATCAAAAATGGTGTGAAAGCCCAGAATTTGATGAAGACACAAAAAAAGAATTATTAGCAATAAGTGAGGATAAAGCAGAAATTGAAGATAGATTTTACAAAGAATTAGAATTTGGAACAGCAGGACTAAGAGGGATCATAGGAGCAGGAACCAACCGAATGAACCAATATACCGTAGGGAAAGCAACACAAGGACTAGCAAATTATATCATAGAACAAGGAACGAAAGAACAAGGAGTCGTTATTAGTTATGATTCTAGAAAAATGTCTAAAGAATTTAGCTTGCAAACAGCATTAATTTTATGTGCCAATGGAATTAAAGCCTATTTATTCCAAAACTTAAGACCAGTACCAGAATTATCATTTGCAGTAAGAAACTTAAAATGTACAGCAGGAGTTATGATTACAGCTAGTCACAATCCACCTAAATATAATGGTTATAAAGTATACTGGGATGACGGATCACAAATTGTATCGCCAAGAGATAAAGATATCATAGCTAAAGTAAGAGCTGTTGAAGATTTTAGTGAGATTAAACAAATAACAAAAGAAGAAGCAATTAAAAAAGGTTTGTTAAAAATAATTGGAACCGAAATAGATAATAAATATATAAATATTTTAAAAGACTCTGTATTAAATCCACAAATGATGAAAGAAGAAGGTAAAAAACTAAAAGTCGTTTATACACCATTACATGGAACAGGAAATACAATTGCAGAAAGATTGTTAAGAGAATTGGGACTAGAAAATGTATATGTAGTACCAGAACAAAGTGAGCCAGATGGAAATTTTCCAACAGTAGATTACCCAAATCCAGAAGATCCAAAAGCATTTAAATTAGCTTTAGAACTAGCTAAAAAAGTAGACGCAGATGTTGTTTTAGCAACTGACCCAGATGCGGATCGTTTAGGGATTTTTGCTAAAGATAAAAAAACAGGAGAATATATGACATATACAGGGAATATGTCAGCGCTATTAATTGCAGAATATAGAATTTCTCAAATGAAAGAAAAAGGTATTTTACCAGAAAACGGAATGTTAATTACAACAATAGTATCTTCTAATTTAGCTAAAGCCATTGCAAAACACTATCATTTAGATTGTCCAGAGGTATTAACAGGATTTAAAAACATAGGTGCTGTTATGAAAAAAGCAGAAGAAAATCATGATAAGACTTATGTATTTGGTTATGAAGAAAGCTACGGATGTCTAATTGGAGATTATGCAAGAGATAAAGATGGAATTGCAGCTGTTATGGCCTTATGTGAGGCAGCTTGTTATTATCAATCACAAAATAAAACTTTGTGGGATGCAATGAATGATATTTATGAAAAATATGGTTATTACAAAGAAGCACAACCATCTATTGTTAGAGAAGGGCCACAAGGAGCACAAGAAATTAAAGATATGATGACAAAAATGAGAAATACTAACATCGAAAAAGTAGGAGACTACCAAGTATTAACCTTCAAAGATGTAGAAAAAGATATGGTAAAAAACATGAAAACAGGAGAAATCAGTAAAACAGGATTACCACAATCAAATGTACTATACTACGAGCTAGAAGATGATGCATGGTGCTGTATTAGACCATCTGGAACAGAACCTAAAATTAAGTTCTATATGGGAGTAAAAGGAACCTCAGAAGAAGATGCTAAAAACAAATTAGAAAAATTAAAAAATGCTATGTTAGAAATAGCACAATAAAGATGATTCTGTGATTTTGGGGACGGAGGAAAAAATCATGATTGAATATTAGTTCGACCATGATTTTTTCCTCCGTCCCCAAAATCACCAAAATCTTTTTTTAAATTTTCCAATCTTTGATATTTCTTTGAATGGCACCGAATAAATTAGCACGAATCATAGGAATGTTCTTAGTTAAAGAAATAATGAATTGTTTCATATCTTCTCGTTTAGAAGTACCATCCATTGGGCAGACTTTAGGCATTACTTGAAAATTATTTTTTCGAATAAACCTACGGATTTCTTTTTCAGGTGTATAGACTAAAGGTCGAATTAGTGTTATTTTAGAACGGTCCATATAACTGATAGGAGAAAAAGTACTAATATTTCCTGTATAGAATAAATTTAATAAAAAAGTTTCTAAAACATCATCTTGATTGTGACCTAATGAAATTTTATTACATCCTTCTTGAATGGCAACAGAATTGATAACACCTCTACGCAAATTGGCACATAAAGAACAAGGATTTTTTTCTTTTCGGATGTCAAATACAATTTCTTTTGCATTACTATTTTCCATAAAAAGAGGAACTTCTATCTCATCACAAATTTTTTGTAAAAATCCGAATATCAAAAAATTCAAACCCAGGATTAACACTAATGGCTATTAATTCGAATTTTTTTGGATAAAATCTTTGAAGTGCTTTTAAGGCATGTAACATGGTAATAGAATCTTTACCACCAGATAGGCAGACAGCAATTTTGTCGCCTTCTTCAATCATTTTATATTCTTCAATTGCTTTTCTCATATGACTTAATATTTTTTGCATGTTTATCACCATTTTTATTATAACAGATATGTCAAGTAGTAGCATTTACAAATGAAACAAAAACTGTTATAATGTTTTTGAAAATAATATGTGCCTATAGCTTAGCAGGATAGAGCACCCGCCTCCTAAGCGGGCGATAGAGGTTCGAGTCCTCTTAGGCACACCATATTTGTAGATAGAATTTTACAAGAAATCAATAAAGACACTACATTTGCTTTGAATGGCAAGGTAGTGTCTTTTGTGTTGTGAGTTATTATTTATATTTTATTCTTCTTCATGATATAAAATTTTATCACTATATTCTTCGTGAGGGGCTTTTATTTCGTCAAAATGGTCTTGAACATAGTCATAACTAAATGTTTTCAACATGGAACCATTATATTCAAACTTATGATGAATACTTTCAACTAAATAATCATTATTTAATTGAACTTTTATTTTTACATTATTTGAGAACGAAAAACTTTTAAATTGTCGATTTGATATTGATACATAATAATATCTTGGGTCAATAGAAGCCAAAAATATTTCTTTAAATCCAGATGGGATTATAGCTAGTGTATTTTCTTTTATGATATTTTCATCTACAAAGAGTCCTTCTATTTCTTCATTGTTTATCATATCTTTTTTTCTATCATGATAAATATACATATTTTTATTTTTATCATAATTTAGCTGATAACTTATTTTTTTATCAATATCTGTAAATGATATTTCATAAGGAATTATGTTTCCATTTTCATCTGTTATCATTTCTGAATTTTCAAGAGAATAAGATTTTTGTAATATTTTATTTCCAACTTTTGTTATATTTATAGTAATTAATTCATTTGATGACATTTCAAAGTTTTGAATCATCCAATAATTCTCTTCTGAAAAACTATTTGCTATTGAAAAAAATCGATAAAAAGCAATAAACTTATAGATACAGATTAATAGATATAACAAAAATATTATAAAAATTATTTTTAATACTACTTTATGTTTATGTTTATGTTTATTAGGAGGATTATCTGTAATATTTGTAGTAATTTCTTTTACTTCAAATTCATCATTTAGTAAATAATCATAATTAATATTAAATTTTTTCACAATCTCCTTTATTTTATCTACATCTGGTTTTGCTTCTTCATTTTCCCATTTCGATACAGATTGTCTTGAAACATTGATTTGATTAGCAAATTCTTCTTGAGAAAGTCCTTTTTCTTTTCTTAATTTTCTTAATTTTTCACTTAATTTCATTTGTATCACCTTCTTTTCTTATAATTATAAATAAATTATAATACAAATTACTATATTATTCTACCATTTTAAGTTTGCTATTTGTCAACTAAAGTTTACATTTATAAAAAAATTTCTTTTTTATTTATTCCTGTATTAATTGTAATTAAAATCAGTTTCTTGTTAATACAGGTGTAAATAAAAAAGATATTTTAAAACAAGCAGAGGAAATAAAAAAACTACAACCAGCGATGACGGAGTGGAGAATTG
>CATOLW010000025.1 GCA_951800935.1 uncultured Clostridium sp. | reverse complement strand
TTAGAAGATATGTTTTAAGTAAAGATAATGAAAAAGAAATACTTGATTTGTGTCAAGAATTTGCAGATTGTAAGTTTGAGTCTATCAATAAAATGTTAAGGGACAATGATTTTTATGCGGAAACATATTTTAAAAAGTAATTTTATATAAAACAAGGGGGAAATAGGTATAATTTACAAGAATTTATCCCCTTGTTTTTACTATTGATTATTAACCTGGCAAAGGTAAGTCATAAGTTGAAGACCTGTCCTTGACTGTCAGAAAAAAACACATATCAATTTTACTAGAATCTGTATGGATTACTTAAAAATGGTAAATCACGAATTCTAATAAAAATTAAAAATTACTTGACATCACAAAACAAACGTTTTATAATAAACACAACCTAGAAGGATGTGAAAATTATGAATGAAGAAAATACTATAATTTCTGTAAATAAAGAAGTAGATGTAATAGAATATGATATAGACAATATTAAAAATTTAATTTATACAATTCGAGGAAAGCAAGTGATGCTAGACAGTGATGTGGATATTGTACAAAAATACACCGATATGAGCAGACTATTTAATGCAGTAGTAGCACCAACAAGGCTAAATGACTATAAGCATATAAAATATAAGGCTTGTATAACTTTTAAATAATCAAAAATAAAAACTGAAATACTTAACTTTAAATAAAAAGGTTAAGTATTTTTTGTGTTTGCTATACCCTTGCCAATAAAAAGGTGGTAATGGTATGACAATTCTAACCAATATAGAAGATGAAAAAATAATTGTAAAAACAATAAATGAGAAAAAAGGCAGAATAATTGAGAAAGATATTGCAATGATAGATGTTGATTATTCTTTAATTAGATATTTATCCCAACAACTAACTTTTACTGATGTTATATTAAATAATTGTGGCTATCCAATTATAACAAGAAATAACAGGACTACAACTTTATACAGGCTTATTTTGGAATTTTATGCAAAATATGATAATGAATTAAAGCAGATGTTGGAGAATAAGCAATTAGAAATTAATCACATAAACAAGGACAAGCAGAATAACAAAGTTACTAATTTAGAAATTTTGGACCATAAAAACAATATAAAGCATAGTAGAGGTTTGAATTATAATGTGGTTATGACATCACAGCAATTACAGGAAATACAGCAAAAGAGTTTGAAGGACAAGCAACAAAAAATTGACAAAGAGTATTTAAAACGAATAAGTGGGCTATTTTATAAAGCTATGAATAATGATGTTGTAGATGAAAAGCTACTTAAAACGCCATATTGTTATTATAGATATTATTATAAATCGTATAGTATATCTTCTAACAAAGCCCATCTCAAAGCTATTGCTACGGTTCCCCCTCCTCCGTCCACCCCTCAATTCCTGACAAATTTTCATACAAAACCATTACAAAACCTTATCTTAAAGCACAAGCAGTATATATATAAAGGAATAGTCCAAAAGAACCTGACCATATTAAACAGGAGCATAGAGAGATACCCTAACATCAAGCAAATATTAGTAAAGTATAGGATAATAGACAAGGACAAGCCCTATAACAATATACTTATAGAATTTTACAGAAAGATATATAAAGCGAAACGTTATACAATAAGTAATGGAGATGTCCTTATAACAACATCAATAAAGCAAACCATAAGAACCGTAGGCAAGCATAAAGCCTTCCTGATTATGTATTATTTAGGAATATTGGAGAGGAAGTCAAAGCCTAGTAGTTATATATCCCTTAACCCAGCAACTAACCGAGAACCTAGTTTTATAAAAATAAACGAATTAGCAGACAACCTATTCCCAGAAATAAATGTAAAATGTAAGGAATTAATAGACCTCAACTATAATAGTATAAGGTATTTTCAAATAAGGGAGCAGTTTGGCGAGGAGACAGCCAACATGATATATAACAATAACCTAAAATGTAGAAGTAGTTATAAATACCAATTAAGAGCCAAAGCAGATATAATATCTATTCTTAAAAGGAACGAGGCTGTCATTTTAGAGGGATTTATTACTAGAAATAGGATAATACATGAGGTCAAGCTGTTAAATGCTAATAGAAAGCAAAATAGAGAACCATACAACCATATCAAAAATAGTTTTAGTAAATTTGTTTCATCATTGCTGTTATATAACACAGATGTCAAAAGCCTACTAGAAGATGAAGGCATAATCTATATTACACTTAATACAAAAATCATTAATAATATAAAAGACTACCAAAAGCAACAACAAATTCAGGACACATCACATCTTTTAAAACCCAATATGAAAGTAATTGTATTAAAAACCCTCACATTATAAGAAAAATTTTCTATTTTTTCCTTCGTAATTCGCTCATAAAAAGTAGAGAATTTAAACATAGCCATTTTTGTTTATATATACACTGTTTGGAGCCTGTAAATAGCTTGAACTTTCTTATTTATAGCAACAGATTATTTTCAATTACTATCAATGCTACACTGCTTGCCATACCTAGAAAACCTAAAACAATATAGTATATAACCGAACTATAACATCAAAAAGCAGTTATAACAAAGAAACAAATCTTTTCCCATTTACAAAATTAACATAATCTTATAGTATATATCCATACTACATAAGGCACATACAAAAAGGCAATAGAGGATTTATTTTATTATTTCAGTAAATTCTCTATCCCCCCAATATAAAAAGGAAGGAGATGAAAATTAAATGAAAGAAAGTAAAAACAACTTAATACTTACAAAGCTAAAAGAAACAGACATTACAAAATTAAAAGATGATGAATTAAACAAAACAGCAAAGGAAATAGCAAATACAATTAACATCAACGGTTTAAGAAGGCACATCAATTATTCATTATTTCAAATCACAACAGATGAAAGCATAGACAACAATAAAAAATTAGACATCATTAAAAGCCTACTACAAGGACAAAAGCTAATAGAGGTTAATGTTAGAAACTTTAGGAGAAAAAGCATAATGGCAACAGACAAAAAAGACATAATTACATTTATCACAACAACAGCCGAAATTCTAACAGCTATTAGCAAATACCAACCACAACCTAAAAAGGCTAAAACAAAAGAATTAAAAACTGTTAAGGAATTAGGAGAAACAACAGAACCAAAAGCAACAACACCAGTAGCAGAAGAAAAAGCAAATAAACCTACTACAACAGCAACTACAAAAACAGCTACAAAAAAAGAAACTACAACAAAAGCTAAATAATTAAAACACATCTTAAAACAGAAAGAAGGTGTAATATGGATTTAGAAGATGAAGAAGTTATCAAACAAATATACCAAAGTGGAATAATAACAGATATGGAAACAAGCAAGGAATATAAAAAATTGTTAAAAAGGTACAATAAATTTTTCGATAGTATAAAGGCAGAAAAGATGAAAAGAAAGTTTGAAATATTAGAAGAAACAAAAAACAAAATGTATAGTGAAATGGACAAAGACATATTTAAACTAGGCTTTTCATTGGCTACAAAACTTATAGCAGAAGGACTAAAAAACGAAAAGGATAAAAAAGCTACTAAAAAATAAGTAGCTTTTAAAATGTAAAAAGGAATAGCTTACTTGCTACCCTTATTCATGATATATTCAATTAAATTTATAACAATATCTTTATCATCACTTGCAAGAGATGAAATGCTATCAACAATAATTTTATCCTTTTTGTTAGAATAATTTACGATTCCGTTAAAAAGAGAATTTGGCTCAATATCTAAAATGTTACATATATCAATAATAGTCTTAATGCCTATACCTGACTTTCCTCTTTCTACAAGGCTAACAAAATTTACAGATTTACTTAATCTTTCAGCCAATTTCTCTTGAGTAAAACCTTTTAGCTGTCTAGCTGTTTTTATATTATTTCCTATCTTTTGTAATATTTTATCTTCAATTATTTCTTCCATACACTACACCTCAAAAACAGTATAGCAATAGGCAAACTTGAAAAGAAGAAAATAATTCTTTAAAATAACACAATAATACTTTACAAATTAAATTGATATTGATATAATATGAGTGAATTTATTTAAAAAAGGAGAGGAAAAAGAAATGAAATCAAAAACAAATTTCAAATTTTTATTAATATTAGCAATAGTATTAGGAGCAATGCTTTTATTAGGAACAACAAAGGTACAAGCAAGTTCAATTAATGATTATAAGTGTAAAATAGAAAAAGGAGATTATATCATTTATAATAATTACTTTAATACGAAAGATGTTAATGTTGAAATAATCAAAGAGGAAGAAAGAGAAATAATAGGTATTTCAAAGGAAAATATTAATTTAACTACATTTAATAATATAGTTAATGATTTGAAAAATAATAAAGAAGAAAAACTGTTAATAAAAATTGACAATGATATTACAAGTGCAAAATTAAAAGATACATCAAAAAATTTGGAAATTATAGAATTAAACAATAATAGATATGTTGCAATAGATGTTATATATATGGAAGATTGGGAAGAGTATATGATGCTTAATTTTTATTCATGCACATTAGAAATGACAAAAGGAGAAATTACTGATACAAAAACAGTTGATATTTCTTGTAGATATACGAATACGGACTATTTTAGATGTGTTGTAAATGTAGTTAGTAATACAGGGGTATTATATGGTCGTAGCCTAAATACAAATGGCATAGTATATGGAATGGGGGTTCAATCAATACCAGCAAAATTAGATTTAAGTAAATGCTATGTAGAATATTTAGCTAATACATATATTGGAGAAACATTAAAAGTAGACTGTTTAGGCAATGTTCCTTATGTTGGAAAATATGGAAATCAATATAAATATAAAATGAGTTTAAAAAATGTAAAAATAGATACTTCAAGTGGATATAAAGAAATACATCTTGCGGATTTTAGTTATAAAGAAAGTTTTGAAGTGGGACCATTTGAATTAGACCCAACTTATACTATTAATAATGAAATTTATGTTGAACAAACAAAAACAAATACAAGTACAAAGCTTAAATTTGACTTACACGGAAATTTCAAAGGTACATTAAAAGCAGAAGAAATAAACAAAAACGATTTAATTTATAATAAGGTAAATGAAGAATTAGAGAAATATAGCAAAGATAATGTATATATGAACATAAGCAATATCTATATAGAAGGTGGTAGTTTTGAAGGACCATTAAAATTAACTTTCTATGTTGGAGAACAATACAACGGAAAATATTATAATATATGCCACATGAAAAACTGGTATTATGAATTTGAGAATTTTGAAGGAATAGTTGAAAATGGTAAAATAGAAATAGTTGTTGACAGCCTATCTCCTTTTGGAATATCAATATTTGAAAAAAAGACAGCAGATAACACAAATCAAGAAGCAACAAAGCCAACAGAACCAACAACAGATAAAGGAGAAAAAGACAATACACCTACAACAAATACAATAAGCAAAGAAAAAGATGAAACACCAAAAACAGGAACAGAAACAATAAATATAATTGGTTATGTATTAGCAACAACAATTTTATCAGGTGCAGGAATTGTAGCATTAAAGAAAAATCTAAAATAATTTGTTATAATAACAGGGTGGTATTTAACTACTGCCCTATTTCTTATATTAGGAGATGATTAACTAATGGAAGAAACAGGAAAGCATAAAAGGAAGAAAAAGCAAATAAAACAAAATAAGAAACTAAAAATAGCTGTATTAGGAATTTTAATATTTATATTTGCTATTGGTATTGGCTACATAGGTTATTACATATACAATAATTTTAAAAGCCAAAATGATGATGTTTTGAGCAATATAGCAGTAGATGACAAACAAATCACAGAAACAAAAACAGAAAGAATATTACAACTAGAAGAATTGAAAAAACAAAACAATGACATTATAGGTTGGATTGAGATAGAAAATACAATTATAAATTATCCAGTCTTACAATGCGAGGACAATAACTTTTATATGACACATAACTATAAAAAGGAATATTCGGCAGAAGGTTCAATATTCCTAGACAAAGACTACAACTGGGAATTGCCAAGCAGTAACTTATTGTTATACGGACATAATAACAAAAACAAGACCATGTTTGCAGAATTACTAAATTATAAAGAAGAAAGCTATTACAAGGAACACCCAACAATTAGATTTACAACATTAGCAGAAGATAAGACATACGAAATTATAGCAGTTTTCAAATCAAGAGTATATTATAAAAGCGAAAAAGATGTCTTTAGGTATTATTACTTTATCAATGCAGAAAATGAGGAAGAATATAATAATTATATTAACGAATCGAAAAAAGCTAGTTTGTATGATACAGGAAAAACAGCAACTTATGGAGACCAACTTTTAACATTATCTACTTGTGAATATTCACAAGAGGACGGAAGATTTGTTGTAGTTGCAAAAAAGGTACAATAAAAATATAACTGTTACTTAATTGTAGCAGTTATTTCCTCTTATTTCTGATATTACAAATCATAATATAATTTGCTTAATTCTAAATAAATATTGCCATTTTCCTTTTTTACTTCACAGACCAATTCATCATCAAGTAGAAAATTAACATCTTCAATATTATTTAATCTAACATTTAAAAATGAAATTGCCCCTGTATCATAATTTTGTAATGGGATACTTACAGTTGATATACCAATATTAGAAAAATTCTTTATTGGAATTGAAACAATATTATTTCTAATTACTGGAATAATATTTTTATCATTATCAGCTAATAACTTTTTTAATTGTTCATTGCTTATCAGCATTTTCCTCTTAAAATGAGCATTGTTACTTTCTAGCATAATATTTCCTCCTTCTTTTATATTAGTTTAAAATTAAGTCCATAAAACTATAGCTTAACAATGGAATAGAAAAGAAATAAAAGTTACTTGCATAAAAGTTATATTCCTATTTTGCAGACATATCCTAAAAATCTTCAACTTTTTCGGATAAAATCGTTTACATTATGTCTACTATATCTTATAATTACATTAACAAATAAAAAAAGGAGATTAGAAATAATATGGAAAAACAAAACATTTTTGGGTACTGTAGAATTAGCACAAAAAATCAAAACGAAGATAGACAGGTTGAAGCAATGAGACAATATAATATAGAAGAAGAAAATATCTTTATTGATAAAAAGTCAGGAGCAACATTTGCAGAAAGAGAAGAATATCAGTTACTTAAAAAAATATTAAAACGCACTCAAAATAATGTACTTGTTATTAAGTCTATTGATAGATTAGGAAGAAATTATAAAGAAATCCAAAAGGAATGGAAAGAACTTACAGTTGATTTAAAAACGGATATAGTAGTTTTGGATATGCCAATACTTGACACCAGAAACTATAAGGATACTATGGGTGGCTTTATTGCAAATATAGTATTAGAAATACTTTCATACATAGCAGAGCAAGAACGCATAAACATAAAAGAACGCCAAAGAGAAGGTATTGCCATTGCAAAAGCAAAAGGTAAAAAATTTGGTAGACCTTCAATAGCACTTCCAAAAGATTTTGAAACACAATACAACTTATGGAGAAATGGAAAACAGACCGCAAAAACAACTATGGCAAATTTAGGACTAAAAAAATCAAAATTCTACTCATTTGTAAGAACATACGAAGGGCAAAACGAGGAATTAAAGAAAGTAAGCTAATATATAAATACTATCAATAATAAACGAATTAAAAATAAAGCCTTAATTTTTCATCTAAAAGTTAAGGTTTTTATATTGCTAAAAAAAGCAATGTCAAAGAGTAAAAAATACATAAATTTTCTATCGTACATTTACATATCCTTTTAGCTTTCTTATAGTATTAGTAGGCTATATATGGAAAGGAGATGATAGAAAATGTGTTTAAAAACTAAAAATAAGCCACGAGAAAATATAACATCAGGTCAGGAGCAAAAGGAAATTCAGGAAAATCTAAAAAGCAAAATGGGTACTAGCAGATGTGAGAACCGTAAAAGCATAAAATCAGGTTTCTCATAATGCAAGTGCCTATTTTTATTTATTCAAAAAGGAGGTGGAAATTTGGAAGAAGAAAAAACAAAAAGCAAAATATTAATTGTAGAACCAAGCAAGGAGCCATATACAAAATCAGTTCAGGACATAGAACAAGCACTTATAGAAACAGTTGGCGAATTAGCTTACTTTACATTAAAAGGCAGAATAGACCTAGTTTACAATGCAGAGGGAAAACTTAATAATCTACCATTTAATAGGGTCATAGAAGATGATGTATTATGTGGCACATTTGCAATAGTAGGACATTTTGGAGATGACTGGTGTTCACTTACAAGTAAGCAGATAAGATTTTATAAAAAGCTATTTCAAAAAAGAAAAGATGAAGGACTTATACAATTTCTTAATCAGGAAATGAAATACAGTAGCAACCTGTTAAGATGTAGGTTGAAAGGTATTGGGAAATTAAAAAATATTATTGTAAGTGATAGGAAATTTAGTAAATATTATAAAAAATATTATAAAGAAAGAAGGTAATAAAAATGTCAGGTAGACAAGATTATGAGGAAAGAAAAGAAAGGAAAAAAGAAATCTATCAGGAAAGGGTGGCAAAAGCAGAACAGAAAAGCAAGGAGCATTATTCAAATTATGAAAAAACATCAAGTATGATACCATTATGTCAACCTATACTTACAGACCATTATTCAGCAAGGAGACATAGAAACGATATAAATAAAATGGATAATGCTATAAGAAAATCAGTAGCAGAAGATGAAAAAGCAGAATACTACAGGAATAAATTAAACAATATAGACAATGAGGGTGTTATTTCATCAGATGACCCAAAAGCTATTGAAAAATTGGAAGAAAAAATAAAGATACTAGAGCAACAAAAAGAAATAGTAAAAGCAAGAGACCACGAGTGGTACGAACTACCATACATCAACGCAGATATAAGAAGATTAAAAGACAGGATAAAAGAATTAAGAGAACTGGAAGAAATGAATTTTCAGGACATCATCTTTACAGGTGGAAAAGTTATACAAAATAAGGAAATTAATAGAATTCAAATACTTTTTGATGACAAACCAAACGATGACATCAGGGTTATTTTAAAACATCATGGCTTTAAATGGGCTAGAAGTCAAGGAGCATGGCAAAGGCTTTTTAACAAGAATCGGCATTTACGCAGCGAACAGGGTTGTTGAAAAAATAGAAAAATAAATACAAATTAAGGTTTGTCTATAATAGGCAAACCTTTTACATCAGTTTTTATTTATATCATTTTCAACCTCTAATATAGCACTTTTTATTTCAGTTCCTGTATAATCTTTATTTTCTTTTTCAAACTTTTCCATGAATTCTTTACAATACTTAAATATTTTTAAATGGTCATCTAATTTGTTTTTATGTTTTTTAGTATCCAATTTTTCACAATTTGTTTTGAAATCATTAAGAAATTTATCACCATATTTGATTTTCCATTTTTTGCTATTTAGCAGTTTTCTTATTTCATTTCTAATATATTGCGTTTGTCCTATTATAAAATCATTATCAGGATAAGGATTATCTTTTTTATATTGCTTACAAGTTTTTTTATCAGTAAATAAATTATCACAATAAGCTATATCACGCATATTAGGAGAAATAAAATATTTTCCACAATTTTTACATTCAACTAATGCTTTCCTTATATCATTAAGTTGGTATAAAGAGATAAAACACAAATCTTCAAATGTATTTACAGTATAAACAAATTTTGAAGGCTCTAAAATTGTATGAGACTGGTTTTCTCTCTTTTTGGCTAATAATATTTTTGAAGGTGATATATTTAGTTCTGTAAAAGATAGTTCATGCCCTCTCTTATTTTCTCCTGTATAATCACTTATACCTTTTATGTAGCTATTATCAACTATATTTTTTACTTTTTCTAATGATTTACAAAAATTTTCTATACAAGTAATACATTTATATTTTGTAGAATAAGCATACGCATTAATACTTTCTTCACTAAAAGATGAACTTTTATATATATAATCGAGAAATTCTTTTTGCATTTTTGCAATAAAATTATAAATGTCAAGAGATAAAAATACACAATATTCAGGTAAAATATTATGAAAGTCAATTATTTGTTCTTTTAATATTTCTAAAATTAGCATAAAAGCATAATTAGAATTGCAGTCAATTTGAGAGTTATTATCAAAAATAATCTTTTTATATACAGTATCATTTTCATTAAAATTATTGAGTTTTGACTTTGTATTTTTACAAGAAGATATTATTTTATCATAACTATTTAGGATATTTACTAATGAATATCCTAGTTTTGATGTTTGAAGAGTTTTTAATCCTTGCTTTTCAGGTGTGTCAACAAAAAAGGAACATTCTTTTCCATTTGGGTTAGTATATTTATGTTTAGTTGGTACGAACAATATATCAACTAGTAAATTTTCAATTAGTTCATTTTTAGGTATGCTATATCCTTCTTCATTTTTTCTTTTTATTTCTAGATAAAATGTATAGTTATTCTCCATT
>CATOLW010000024.1 GCA_951800935.1 uncultured Clostridium sp. | reverse complement strand
AAATGAAAACGAGGAGGAAAAGAATTGGATAAATTAGTATTAGTAGATGGCAATAGCATCATGAATCGAGCTTTTTATGGAATTATGGGAAGTAAAATGCTAACTACAAAAGATGGAAAATATACCAATGCAGTTTATGGCTTTTTAGCTATCTTATTTAAATTACTAGAAGAAATAAGTCCAGAATATTTAGTGGTTGCTTTTGACCTAAAAGCTCCGACGGCAAGACATAAATTGTATGAAGGCTATAAAGCGACAAGAAAAGGAATGCCACAAGAACTAGCAGATCAAATGCCAATAATAAAAGAAATATTAAAGGCGATGAAGATTGATATTGTAGAAATGGAAGGTTATGAAGCAGATGATGTGCTTCGGAACTTTATCACGTTATGGTGAAAAACAAGGATTAGAGGTGACGATTCTTTCTGGAGATAGAGATACCTTTCAACTAGCAACTGATAAAGTAACCATTCGAATTCCTCATACAAAAGGAGGAAAAACAGAAACCGATGAATATAATCGAGAAAAAATTATAGAAAAATATGGATTAGAACCAAAGCAATTAATTGATGTAAAAGGATTGCAAGGTGATACTTCTGATAACATTCCAGGTGTACCAGGGGTAGGAGAAAAAACAGCACTTTCCTTAATTCAAAAATTTGGTTCCATTGAAAATTTATATGAAAAAGTGGACAAGGGAGAGTCAGAGCTAAAAGGAAAGCAAAAAGAAAATATCGAACATAACAAAGAACTAGCTTTTTTATCAAAAACATTGGGAACGATTAATTTAGAGGTACCAATTCAAGATACTTTGGAAGATTTTAAGGTAGAAGAATGGGACAAGCCAAAAGTGTTGGAATTATTTAAAGAGCTAAATTTTAATCGCTATATCGAAAGATTTTCTTTGAAAGGAGAGGAAACAAAAAAACAAGAACCAAAAGATTTATTTAAAATGATAGATAAATCAAAAGAAGAAGTCATAAAATTAATACAAGAACAAAAACAAATGATATTTTATATGCAGGTAGAAAAAGATGAAAATCCAGAAAAAATTATTAAGGAAAAAATAGTAGGATTTTCGATTTGTAATGAACAAACACAAGAAACAACTTATATAGCAATACAAAGCGAACAAAATATGAATGAATTTAAAGAAATCTTGGAAGATGATGCTATTAAAAAAATTAGTATTAATTTAACAAAGACATATATTTTATTAAAACAATTAGGAATTAATTTGAAAGGAATTAATTTTGATATAGCCATTAGTAGCTATATTTTAAATCCAACTAATAATAAATTAGCCATTGAAAATCTAATCGAACAATATTTAGAAATAAATTTACAAGAGTTTATAGAAGAAGAACCAAAGCAACAACAAATGAATTTGTTTGATACTATGCAAGAAGTGGAAAATAGTGAAATACAGGAAAAAACAAAGCAAAAGTATGCACTTTATAGTTATGCCATTGAAAAAATAAAAGAAATCACTTTGAAAAAGTTAGAAGAAATAGGGGCTTTAAAATTGTTTTATGACATTGATATGCCTACAGTAGAAGTGTTGTCTGATATGCAATGGAATGGCATGTATGTAGATGAAGAAGAACTAAATCGATTTGGAAAAGAATTAACAGACAAATTAGAAAGCCTAACAAAAATTATTTATGAAATGGCAGGAGAAGAATTCAATATAAATTCGACTAAACAATTAGGAGAAATTTTATTTGAAAAAATGAAATTACCTGTAATCAAAAAGACAAAAAGTGGATATTCTACTGATGTAGATGTGCTAGAGAAATTAAAAACAGAAGACCCAATCATAGAACAAATACTAGAATATAGACAATTGATGAAACTAAATTCTACTTATGTAGAAGGATTAAAACAATACATTAATCCAAAAACAAAAAGGATTCACTCTTTTTTCCATCAAACCATAACAGCAACAGGAAGAATTAGTTCAACAGAACCAAATTTGCAAAACATACCAACCAGATTTGAACTGGGAAAAAGAGTTAGAAAAGTATTTGAACCAGAAAAAGGAAAAATCTATATTGATGCTGATTATTCACAAATTGAACTAAGAGTTTTAGCCCATATTTCAAATGACAACCATATGATTCAAGCTTTCCAAGAAGGGCAAGATATCCATAAACAAGCAGCTTCAAAGGTATTTAAAACACCAATTGAGGAAGTCAGCAAAGAACAAAGAAGTGATGCAAAGGCTGTTAACTTTGGAATCGTCTATGGAATTAGTGATTTTGGATTAGGAGAACAACTAGGAATTGGGAGAAAAAAAGCCAAACAATATATTGAAGAATATTTAAGTCAATATGCAGGAATCAAAGCTTTTATGGAAGAAATTACGAAAAAAGCAACTGAAGATGGTTATGTAGAAACTTTATTTCATAGAAGAAGATATATACCAGAATTAAAATCAAGTAACTATATGGTAAGACAATTTGGATCCAGAGCAGCTATGAATACACCAATTCAAGGAACGGCTGCAGATATTATGAAAATTGCTATGATAAAAGTACAACAAGAAATTCAAAAAAGAGGATTACAATCTAAAATTGTATTGCAAGTTCATGATGAAATGATGATAGAGGCAATCGAAGAAGAAAAAGAACAAGTCAAAGATATCATGAAACAAAGTATGGAATCAGCAATCAAGTTAAATGTACCATTAATTGCAGACATATCAGAAGCCAAAAATTGGTATGATTGTAAATAGTGTCGAGTTGTCGCGTGTCGCATTGGGGACGTTTCTTTTTGCGACATTTTGTCGCAAAAAGAAACGTCCCCAATGCGACACGCGATAAGCAAAAGGAGGAAAAAGTTTGAAGAACAAGAAATTAATTTTGATCGTTTTGCTAATTATTATAATGATGTTTGTTTTTCTATTTAAAGATGATGTATTAAAAACGATGTACCCAAAAAAATATGAAGAAATTGTTTTAGTTTATCAAGAGAAATATAAGGTAGAAGAAAATTTGATTTTTGCTGTTATAAAAGCAGAAAGTAATTTTGATAAAGATGCTATTTCGCATCGAGATGCTATCCGGATTAATGCAACTAATGGAGGAAACAGCAAAAGATGTGGCTAGGAAAAATGCAATTGAGCTAGATTTTGAAAAGGCAAAAGAAAATCTTTGTGAAGCTGATAAAAATATAGAAATAGGAGCTTGCTATTTGGCGACTCTTTTACAAAGATATGGCAATAAAGAAGTGGCACTAGCAGCATATAATGCAGGAATAGGGACTGTAGATCGGATGGATTGAAAAAGGAATTATCAAAAAAGATGGAACAGATATTGAAAAGATACCTTATAAAGAGACAAATAATTATGTAAGAAAAATAGTAAGAGACTATAAAATTTATGAAGATTTATATAAAAACTAGACAAATGACGAAAAATGAAATAAAATATATATGTTAAAAGATAGGAGAAAACAAAATGCTAATAGAACAATTAATATTTATCGTCATCTCATTTGCCATATTTGTATATATGTTTTTACGTATGATTCGAAACAATGACACTACTTATGTAGTTATTCTTGTTTTAGAATTTATAGGAATAGCCATTAGCTTTACAGAAGCACTGTTTAGTATTAAATTAAATATGGTATTTATTGTTTTTAAATACCTGTTATCTATTATACTTCCCATTACTATCATAATTTTAGAAAAAAGAAATGTGCGGATTATTTGAAATGCTATCTATTCAAAAAGCTAAAATATATTTACTTTTAGGCGATAACAAAAAAGCAAAACAAGCTTTAATGGACTTAATTGATAAAAATCCAAGATCTTATAAAGCTCACAGAATGCTAGCTGAGATATATGAAAAAGAAGGTGGAATGAGAAAAGCAATAGACGAATATGTGCAAGCCATTGATTTGAATAAAAAGGATTATGATTCTTATTATAAAGTAGCAGAACTACTAACAAATTTAGATAAAAAAGAAGAAGCTGCTGAAATGTTATTTAATTTGTTAAATAAAAGACCAGAAATGTATAAAGCAACAGAATTATTAGGAGAAATCTTAATTGAAAAAGAAAGATATAAAGAAGCGGTACATATCTATCAAGATGCTTTAAAATATAATCCAGTAAGCTATGAACTAAATTATAACTTAGGAATTGCTTATACGATGTTAAATGACTTTCAAAATGCAAAAACCTGTTATGAAAAAGCTGCCCAAATTAATTCTTTATTATACAACGCTAAATATTCGTTAGCAGAAATTGCTTTAATATATAAAGACTTAGAAGAAGCAGAAAAAAGATTTTTAGAAGCAATTGAAGAAGAAGAATTATCAGCAGATGGCTATTATGAATTAGCAAAAATATATTTAATTAAAGGAGACAAGGAAACAGCCATTAAATATATTAATACAGCAATTGATAGTAATCCTAAAAAAATTGTGGAGAAAGTAAAAAAAGAGCCAATTTTTATTCCAATTATGGCTAAAATTTCGATTCCATTTAATCTAGAAGAACCAGAGCAAGAAACTAAAAAGTTACAAGAAAAGGAAGTAAAAGCTAAAGAACACCTAGAAGAGATGAGTGAAATAACAAGACATTTAAGTTATCATGATATCAAAATGTTAAAAAGAAATGTGGAAGGAAAAAGCCAAGAGAAAAATGAGAGGCAAGAATTAGAACAAGATTGGCAAAAAGAAAGACAAGAATAAAGATTTAAAATAAGAAAACTCATAAAATTCGTAAATTGAAATATACTAAAATAGAAAAAGGAGGAATTTTATGAGTACAAGTTTTGCAATCATTGGTGGCGATTTGCGTGTAATTAAATTAGCAAAAATGCTAGCCAAAGAGGAAAATAAAGTATACACATATGGACTAGAAAAAGCAGAAGAGTTAAAAGAAACTAAAAATATTGTATTTTGTGATAAATTAAATCAAGCAATTCAAAATACAGAAATTGTAATCGGGCCAATTCCGTTTTCAAGTAATGGAAAAGATATCAATAGTCCATTTAGTGAAAAGTCAATATCCATTCGTGAATTGATGCATAGTATTAATGCAAAAATATTAATAGCAGGAAGTTTTACCCCTCAAATATATGAGCTAGCAAATGATGAATACATTGAAATTATTGATCTTATGAAAAGAGAAGAATTAGCAGTATTAAATACTATTTCAACAGCAGAAGGAGCCATTGAAATTGCGATTAATAATACCAATAAAATTATACATGGAAGCAATGTACTAATTTTAGGTTTTGGAAGAATAGGGAAAGTATTAGCAAGAAAAATGGCAGGTTTGTCTGCTAAAATTACCTGTGCAGCCAGAAAAGATGAAGATTTGGCATGGATTAGGGCCTATGGACATAAAGCCACTAACATTAATGCATTAGGAGAAAACTTATCATCCTATGATATTATAATCAATACTGTACCACATTTAATATTAACGCCAGAGAGATTACAACATGTAAGCCAAGAATGTTTGTTAATTGATTTAGCATCTAATCCAGGTGGAATTGATAAAAAAACGGCCAAAGAAAGAAATTTAAAATTAATTTGGGCCTTAGCCTTGCCTGGAAAAGTAGCACCAGTTACCACAGCTGAGTTTATAAAAGATACCATTTACAATATATTAAAAGAAGTATATAAAGAAAAATGAAAAAATAAGGAGACGAAGCAAAAATGTTAATTGAAATAGTAAACGCCATTTTATTTGGTATTGTAGAAGGGATAACAGAATGGCTACCAATCAGTAGCACAGGACACTTGATACTGGTAGAACAATTTGTAAAATTAAAAGATGTATCACCAGAATTTTGGAGTATGTTTCAAGTAGTGATACAATTTGGTGCTATTTTAGCAGTCGTATTATTATATTGGAATAAAATATGGCCAATTACGAAAAACAAAAAAGAAGCAATTGCGCCAAAAGGAATTTTATCTTATTTTGATAAAAATATTATGATATTATGGACCAAAATACTAGTTGCCTGCATACCTGCAGCCATTATAGGAGTACTTTTTGACGAAGTATTTGAAGCATTATTTTATAATCCATTTTGTATTGCTGGTGCTTTAATTATATTTGGAATTGCTTTTATTATAGTAGAAAATTGGAATCAAAAAAGAATCAACAAAAACCTAAAAGAGAACAATTCTCAAATCACTTATAAAGATGCTATCTTAGTTGGAATATTTCAATTATTAGCAGCTATTTTCCCAGGAACTTCACGTTCTCGGAGCAACGATAATAGGTGGACTATTAATAGGACTATCGAGACCAAATGCAGCGGAATTTACCTTTTATTTAGCTATTCCAACTATGTTAGGAGCAAGCCTTTTGAAATTAGTCAAATTTGGATTTTCTTTTACAGGAATGGAGCTAATCATTTTATTGGTAGGAATGATAGTGTCTTTCTTAGTGTCTGTATTGGTAATTAAGTTTTTAATGAGTTATATCAAAAAACATGACTTTAAACCATTTGGTTATTATCGAATTATTTTAGGACTTATTGTATTGGTTTACTTTTGTTTTATAAAATAAAAAGGCATGACTTAAATATCATGTCTTTTATTCAACTTTTCGGTTTGTTCTATCATTGGAATGACCACACAATTTTTCATATTCTTTACATTTAATTTTATAATCCATCTGCATACATAAATAACGATAATAACTACAAGCCTGTTCATATTGCATCATCATTTCATTCATATCCATATTAGGTGGTGGCATATTGTAATCCATAAAGGAAGGCATAAAGCCATTATTAAAATCTCGTTCCATAAAAATCAACTCCTTGTTTTTTAGTATAATTTTTTGACTTCCTTCCTGAAATTAGGATAAATCAAAATTTAAAAAAGGAAAAATATTCATAAATAGGTAGCTATAAAAAGCGGCTAACAACCCATGCAATAACTTTCCATATACATAAGGACGAATGGATAAATCTGTTTTAGAAGTAATGCTCCATACTTGAAGAAGTATAGAAATTCCACCGAAACCCAAGTAAAAAGGAAGCAAAAATAATATTAAGAGAAATTTTTTTGCAAGCAATAGAAGAAATTGTATTGATGCCATTTGTAATTTCTAAAAATCCAGTTAGAATTCCTTGTATAAAGCTAGTATCAACATTTAAAACTTGAAAAAAAGGTTTTAGTAAAGCTGATAAATTACCTAATAAGCCACTTGCTTTAAAAATGGAGATGATACTAGAAAAAATGACTACAAATCCACCAATTAAAAGAATAGTAGAAATACTATTAGTAATACTTTGTGCTAAAATTTCGCCTAAATTTGAAAAAGAAGCAGACTTTTTTTCTTGATAAAGAGCGTTTGTAGAATTAGATGGTAAAAAAGTATTTTTATCTTTTTTCCAATAGCGAAAAAGAAAGCCAACTGTAATACAAGCCAACAAATGAGTTACAAATAGTAAAATGCCAATGGTTGTATTTTTAAACATTAAAATGCCAACGGTTCCAATAATAAATAAGGGGCCAGAATTGTTAGTAAAACTAAGTAATCTTTCACATTCTTCTTTACTACAAATATTATTTTGTCTAAAATTGCTAGCAATTTTTGCTCCAACAGGATATCCACTGATGATTCCCATAATAAAAGCAAAAGCTCCTTCTCCTCGTATATTAAAAATAGGTTTCATCAAGTGATTCAATAAATTTCCTAACAAGGTAACCATGTTGGTATGCATAAGCAATTCGGTAGCTACAAAAAAAGGAAATAAAGAAGGAACCACAGAACTAGCCCAAAGTTGCAAACCAGACTTGACAGCAGGAAGATTACTTTTTGAAAAAATTAGCAAACAAAAAGTAAATCCTAAAAATAACATAGGCAATAGATTTCTTTTTAGCTTTATCACATAAATACTCGGCTTGGCAATCATAATTTACCTCCTTTTTATACGAATATCATTATAGTATATTTACCAAAAGTTAGGTTTAGAATGAGAAAGTTTTTTTGCTAATCATTTATAGAAGAAACCTTGCAATTTTCACTAAACTATAGTAGAATAAAAAGCGAAAAATTACCTTTAAGATAGGAAGTGACTTTTTTGGAATTCGAAGAAAAACTTAAAAACCTAAAAATACCAAAAGAGAAAGTATTATATCAAGAACCAATGAAAAAACACACCACATTTAAAATTGGTGGACCAGCTCAATGCTTTATTAAAATAGAAAAAAAAGAAGAATTAAAAGAAATACTAAACTTAGCAAACCAAAACAGCATACCAATAACAATAATTGGAAACGGCAGTAATATATTGGTTTTAGACAAAGGAATCAAAGGAATTACCTTACAAATAAATATAGAAAAAATAGAAATTCAAGAAAAAAATGAGGCGATACAAATTACTGTAGGAGCAGGAGAAAAGCTAGGAAAATTAGCACGGAATAGCACGAAAAAAAGAAATAACAGGACTAGAAGAACTATCTGGTATACCAGGAACCATTGGTGGTGCCATTCGAATGAATGCAGGAGCTCATGGCAAAGAAATGAAAGACATTGTAAAAACGGTAAAATGTATAGATTATCAAGGACAAGAAAAAGAATTTAAAAAAGAAGAACTAGCATTTGATTATAGAACAAGCCTTTTTAAAAAAGAAAAATATATTATTACAGAAGTAACATTAGAATTACAAAAAGGAAAAGAAGAAGAGATTAAAGCCAAAATGGAAGAATATGCAACCTATAGAAAAGAAAAACAACCAATTGAATACCCAAGTGCAGGAAGTACCTTTAAAAGAGGTGATGACTTTATAACAGCAAAATTAATTGATGAAGCAGGTTTAAAAGGATATAGCATAGGAGATGCCAAAGTGTCAGAAAAACATAGTGGCTTTGTAATTAATAAGGAAAAAGCAACAGCAAAAGAAGTGTTGGAATTAGTACAAAAAATTCAAAATACAGTATATGAAAAATTCCAAAAGAAAATAGAATTAGAAATAGAAGTGATAGGAGAAAAATAGATGAAGGGATTTATGCAGTGGTTTAAAGCAAGTAATAAAATGAAAAGATGGATGTTTTTAATTTTAATAGGAATTTTGCTTGCTTGTTATGGAATTGCACAAATATTGATTATGAAAGAAATATCATCCGTCCAACAAATAGAAAGAGTAATAGTTGCATTTGTTTTAGGTTTTATCTCAATCGTATTAGGTTTGATTTTTCTGAATAAAAGAACATTAGAAGTTTTAATTGAAGCAACAGATGAAAGAATGGAAAACAAAAAAAATGTCAATGTAAAATCTCTTATATTTAACAAAACAGTATATGACAAAGGACCTAATATTGTAGTAATTGGTGGAGGAACTGGTCTTGATACCGTACTTTTGGGACTAAAAAATTATACAAACAATTTAACAGCTATTGTAACTATTTCAGATTATGGAGAGGAAGCTACCAATTCAAGAAAAGCATTAGAAATGTTACCATTAGAAGATGTAAAAAGTAGTATGATTTCACTGGCAACCAAACAAAGGGAAATTGATAAACTATTTAACTATGAATTTACAAAAGGAAAATTAGCAGGACTGAACTTTTCTGACATTTATTTTTCAGCCATGAAAGAAATTAATGGAA
The DNA here is from genome assembly GCA_951800935.1 of uncultured Clostridium sp. The sequence goes on along the minus strand of CATOLW010000024.1, from coordinate 927 downwards.
ATTTAGGAGATGCTATCATTAAAAGCAATGAAATATTAGGAATGATAGGAAAAGTAATACCAGTAACATTAGATGAAATGAAAATTGTAGCCGAATTAGCTAATGGATATGTTGTAGAAAAGAAATCTAGAATTCAAGAAGTGATTTCAGAAAAACTAACAAGAATCAGTCGAATTGTGTTAAATCCGTCCAATTGTAAAGCAGCACCAGGAGTGGTAGAAGCCATAAAAAAAGCAGATTGTATTATCATTGGACCAGGAAGTTTGTATACGAATGTTATTCCAAACTTATTAGTTAATGGTGTAGCAAAAGCCATCAAAGAAAGTTCTGCAATTAAGGTGTATATTAGTAACATTATGACAGAACCAGGACAAACTGATGAATATAGTGTATCAGACCACTTAAATGCTATTATTGAGCATTGTGGAAATGGTGTTATTGATTATTGTATTTACGATACAGGAGAAGTAATTCCAGAATTTATTAAAAAATACAATAAAGAAGGACAAGAATTAGTAGAGCAAGATATTAATAAAGTAAGAGGAATTAAATTTTTACAAAGAAACTTATCAATGGTAGTCAATGACTATATTAGACATGATCCTAATTTAGTAGCATCTTCTATTATAGAACTAATATGTGACGATTTAAAATATCAAGACAAACAAAACGATCCACAGTATTTAATGTTAAATACAAAATTAAGAGAAGAAAAGAGAATTAGTAAAATAAAAAAAGCAATGAAGAAAAAAGAAAAGAAAAAGGCAGTAGGAAAACGTGCTAAGGCAACCAAAGGAAAAAGTAAATTTAGCAATAAATATAAAGAAAGAATTGAATCCATTCGTGAAGCTGATGAAAAAATGAGAGAACAAGAACAAAAAGCAATGGCCAAAAAAGAGAAAAAACAAGAAAAGAAAAAAGAAAGAA
>CATOLW010000023.1 GCA_951800935.1 uncultured Clostridium sp. | reverse complement strand
TCTTTATCAGAAATTGCAGAAAATAATGAAATAACAAGGCAAGCAGTTCGAGACATTTTAAAAAAAAGTGAAAAAAAACTTTTTGAATATGAAGAAAAACTACTATTTATGAAAAAAACGTTAAAGCAAGAAAAGCAAGTTGAAAGAATTTTAGCAGAACTGGAAAAGGCTCAGAAAAACGATACCAGCAAGCAAATGAGCCTTATCTTAGAAAAAATCAAAAAAGAATTAAATCGTTTGACTTAAGGGAAAAAGAAAAAAGGAGTGAAACAGATGGCTTTTGAAGGATTATCTTCTAGACTACAAGAAATAACTAGAAAAATCAGAGGAAAAGCAAGAATAACAGAATCGGATTTAAAAGAAATGTTAAGAGAGGTAAAACTTGCCCTTTTAGAAGCAGATGTTAACTACAAAATAGTAAAAGACTTTATTGCAACAATTCAGGAAAAAGCTTTAGGTCAAGACGTTTTAAAATCATTAACACCAGGACAACAAGTTATTAAAATCGTAAAAGATGAATTAGTAGATTTACTTCGGAGGAACAGAAAGCAAAATCAATTTTACGCCCAATCCACCTACTGTTATTATGATGGTAGGATTACAAGGGTCTGGTAAAACAACAACTTCAGGAAAGCTTGCTAATTTATTAAGAAAGCAAGGAAAAAATCCATTATTAGTAGCTTGTGATATTTATCGACCAGCAGCAATTAAGCAATTACAAGTAGTAGGAAAACAACTAAACATTCCTGTATTTGCAAATGAAACTTCAAAAGACGTTGTTCATATTGCCAAACAAGCTATGTCAACAGCAATTTCTAAATTAAATGATGTTATCATACTAGATACAGCAGGACGTCTGCACATTGATGAAGCACTAATGGAAGAATTAAAGAACCTAAAAAGCAATATCAAACCACACGAAATACTATTAGTAGTAGACAGTATGACAGGTCAAGATGCCGTTAATGTAGCAGAAAAATTCAATGAAGCAATTGGCATCGATGGTGTGGTACTGACGAAATTAGATGGTGACACCAGAGGTGGTAGCGCATTATCTGTTAAAAAAGTAACTGGAAGACCAATCAAATTTGCAGCAACAGGAGAAAAGTTAAGCGATATTGAAGTATTCCACCCAGAAAGAATGGCAAGTAGAATTTTAGGAATGGGAGATATCTTATCAGTAATAGAAAAAGCAGAAGAAGCATTTGATTTAGAAGAAGCTGAAAAATTAGAAAAGCAACTTAAGAAAAAAGAATTAGACTTAGATGATTACCTAGCACAATTAAGACAAGTAAAAAAGATGGGGTCATTTTCTTCACTTTTAAAAATGATACCAGGAATGAATCAAATCAAAGATTTAAAAGTAGATGACAAAGAATTTGAAAAAATAGAAGCTATCATTTGTTCTATGACCAAAAAGGAAAAAAGAGATACAAGACTATTAAATGCAAGTCGTAGACAACGTATTGCAAAGGGAAGTGGAACAACTGTACAAGACATCAATAAATTTATCAAGTCATTTGAAATGACTCAGAAAATGATGAAACAAATGAAAAATAATAAAGGTGGCATGAAAAAATTACTAAATGGAATGGATGAAAATGCCTTAAAAAACTTTAAATTTTAATTAACTATGTTTTTAAATTTTTAAGTTAGCTGTTAGCGAGGAACAAGCGTTACAGATAACTTATGCAAAATCATGAAATGATTTTGTATACATATATAGATGTAAATTTTATGGAGGTGAAAAAAATGGTAAAAATCAGATTACAAAGACAAGGAAAGAAAAAAGCTCCATTTTATCATATTGTAGTAGCAGACTCAAGAAGTCCAAGAGATGGTAGAATAATCGAGCAATTAGGAACTTATGACCCAATGACAGAACCAGCAACAATCTGTTTAGACAAAGAAAAAGTTGAAAAATGGATTAAAAATGGTGCAAAACCAACAGACACAGTAAAAGCTTTAATTGAAAAAGCATAATGGAGGTTTAACATGAAAGATATCTTAGAAACGATTATTTTGAACTTAGTAGACAATAAAGAAGCAGTTGAAATCAAAGAATTAGATGGCGAAAAATCAATTGTATTTGAAGTAAAAGTAGCAGATGGTGATATGGGAAGAATTATAGGAAAACAAGGAAGACTTGCAAAATCTATTAGAACTGTCATGAAATCTGTAGCAGCCAAAGAACAAAAAAGAGTTACAGTTGAATTTATTGGATAAGTGGAGTTTAAAAATATGACAAAATATCTTGAAATTGGTCAAATTGTAAATACTTTTGGAATTAAAGGAATGGTAAAAATTAAACCATTCACTGATGATATTAATCGATTTGACAAATTAAAAACCGTATATATCGAAACGAAAAAAGTAAAAAAAGAATATGAAATCGAAGAAGTAAAATATCATAAAAATATGGTATTAATGAAACTAAAAGGAATCAATACACCAGAAGAAGCAAACAATCTACGTCAAAGTTATCTATTAGTAGATAGAAGCAAAGAAGAACCTTTAGAAGAAGGTGTTTACTATATTGTAGATTTACTAGGCTTAGAAGCATATACTGACGAAGGTCAACTTTTAGGAAAAATAGATGATATTTTCAATACAGGAAGTAACGATATATATGTTGTAAAAGATGAATTAGGAAAACAAGTCCTTTTACCAGGAATTCCAGATGTATTAAAACAAGTGGATTTAGAAAAAGGAAAAATTGTATTTCATCTAATACCAGGTTTAATGGAATAAAATATGGAGGAAAAAATGAAATTTGATGTTTTAACGCTTTTTCCAGAAATGTTTGAATCACTCAAAACAAGTGTGATTGGAAAAGCAGTAGAAAAAAATTTGATTGATATTAACTTAATTAATATCAGAGATTTTTCAGAAGATAAGCATAAAAAAGTAGATGATACTCCATATGGTGGTGGTGCTGGAATGGTAATGAAGCCAGATGTAGTATATAAAGCTTATCAATCTGTTAAAGCAAAAAACACAAAAGTCATTTATATGTCCCCACAAGGAAAAACATTAAACCAACAAATGGTAGAAAACTTAAGTAAAGAAAGTCATCTTATCATACTATGTGGACACTATGAAGGGATTGACCAAAGAGTGTTAAATAAAATTGTAGATGAGGAAATATCAATTGGAGACTATGTATTAACTGGTGGGGAAATTCCAGCTATGGTCTTAATCGATAGTGTTAGTCGATATGTAGAAGGTGTTTTAAAACAAGATTCTATTCAAGAAGAAAGCTTTTTAAATGGACTTCTAGAATATCCACAATATACAAGACCTGAAATATTTGAAGGAGAACCAGTACCTGAAATATTATTATCTGGTCATCACAAAAAGATAGAAAGATGGCGAAAAGAAAAATCTATAGAAATAACCCAAAAGAAAAGACCAGATTTATTAGAAAAGTAAATAAACGAAGTGCTTTTAAAAGTACCGCTCGTAAATGAAAAGAAGGAGGAAATTCTAAAATGGATATTATTAAATCTATTGAACACGAACAATTGAAAAATAAAATACCAGAATTAAAAGTTGGTAATACGGTTAAAGTACACGTAAGAATCAAAGAAGGAAACAAAGAAAGAATCCAAGTATTTGAAGGAATTATTATTAAAGTACAAGGTGGAGGAGTTAACCAAACATTTACTGTTAGAAAAATCTCTTACGGTGTAGGTGTTGAAAAAACATTTTTAGTACACTCTCCATTAGTTGAAAAAGTAGAATTAGTAAGAGTTGGTAAAGCAAGAAGAGCAAGATTATTCTACTTAAGAGACAGAGTTGGTAAAGCTGCTAAAACAAAAGAAAAAGTAGGTGCTAGAATTGAAGATAGAGAAATTATTATCAAAGAAGATTTAGTAGAAGAACCAGTAGTAGAAGAAACAACTGAAGAAGTAGCAGAAACTGCTGTAGCTGCTGAAGAAGTAGTTGAAACACCAACTGTAGAAGAAAAAGCAGAGGAAGTAAAAGTAGAAGCTGCTCCAGAGGAAGCTTCAGCTATTGAAACACAAAAAGTTGCTGTTCAAGAAACAGTAGATACTGTAAAAGAAGAAGTAGTAGAAGACATAAAAGAAGAACCAGTGGAAGCTGAAAAAGAAGAAGAGAAAAAAGATTAATAAAAAATGTGCCAAGAAGAAATATCTTTTTGGTACATTTTTTTATTTTTATTAAAATTAAATACTACACATATCTTCCATACAATAAAATCCATTAGGCATTGTTACTAAAAATCTAGCAGCTTTTATCGCACCTTCTGCAAATACATTACGAGAATAAGAAGTATGTTTTAATTCAAAGGTTTCAAACTCTCCGAAAAATTGAACGGTATGTTCTCCAACAATATTTCCACCACGAATTGAATTTATACCAATTTCATTTTTATCCCTTTTTTCACGTTTATCATGTCTATTATATTCGCAATGAAGAGTATTACCAAGAGAATCATTAATGGAATCAGCAAGCATTTGAGCAGTTCCACTTGGACTATCAATTTTTCGGTTATGATGTGTTTCTGTTATTTCGATATCTGTATTTTTTAACAAAGGAGCTAGCCATTGTACTAATTTTTTCATAATCATAATATCATAAGACATATTAGCAGATTTAAAAATAGGAATTTGTTTGCTATATTCTTTAATCTTTTCTTCTTCTTCTTTAGAAAATCCAGTAGTAGCAATTACCATTGGAATATGATTTTGCACAGCATATTCTAAAAGGGTAAAGGTAGCTATTGGAACAGAAAAATCAATAATAACATCTGGTTTTTCTGTAATAGCTTCAATTTTATTAAATACAGGAAAAGCAAATTCTCCTGTTACGTTTTTATCAAATCCACATTTTAATACAAGGTTTTCACTTTGATTGACTAAATCACAAACAATTTGTCCCATTTTTCCGCTACATCCATTTACCATTACTTCTAACATATTTTTTTACAATCCTTTCTATGATAAAATTTGAAATCTAGTGTTACCCATTTTGTTGTAGTTTTAATAATTCTACTTTTAGTATTTTTTCTTTTTCTTGTGTTATTTTTGTTAAAGGCAATCTAGGAATGCCAAAGTTATAACCTAAAATATTTAAAGCTGCCTTAACAGGAATAGGATTTACTTCACTAAATAAAGCTTTAATAAGAGGCAAAGCTTCTAATTGCATTTTGGTTGCTTCTAGGATATTTCCCTCTAAGAAATTTTGAACCATATTATGAGTATATTTTGGCATAACATTAGATAAAACAGAAATCACACCAATTCCGCCAAGAGAAAGAATTGGCAAAACTTGGTCATCATTACCAGAATAGATAGCTAAAGAATCACCACATAAGTGTGCTATTTCAGCAACTTGTGATAGATTACCACTCGCTTCTTTAATGGCAACAATATTTTCTATTTTGGAAAGTTCGAAACAAGTTTTAGGTTCGATGTTAACACCTGTTCTACTAGGTACATTATAAAGAATAATTGGTAAAGTAACATTTTTTGCAATTTCTTTATAATGTTGAATTAGTCCATTTTGAGTACACTTATTATAATAAGGAGTAACAATTAAAAGTCCATCAACTCCTAAAGATGCAACTTTTTTAGAATATTCAATTACTTGTTTGGTATTGTTTCCACCAGTGCCTGCAATAATAGGAACTCGACCGTGAGAAGTCCTAACAGCACATTCAATGGTAGCAATTTTTTCTTCTGTTGTCATCGTAGATGCTTCGCCAGTTGTTCCACAAACAATAATACTATCTACTTTATTTTGAATTTGATTTTCTACAAGTCTTTCAAATTCCTTTAAGTTTACACCATTTTCATCAAAAGGTGTACTAATAGCTGTACCACAGCCTTTAAACAAAATTTTTTTCATAATATTTATCACCTCTAAAAAGAGTATCATCATATAAATGTACTTACATCTATATTCTATATAGGATTATATTATAAAAAATAAAAAAAAGAAATAAAAAAGTAAAAAAAAATGAAAAAAGGTATTGACAAAAAATAAAATAAAAGATAAAATGAGAACAACAAAGCGAACAACAATTCGAAGAACGGAAATTTGATAAAATAAAAATAAGGAGTGATAAAAATGAATTTAGTAAAAAGAAATATAAAGGTAAAAACACTGGTAAGTAATACAATAGAAAGACACCCAGTTCCAGTGTTAGGAATGGATTACAAAGTAAAAATAATATATAAAAACACAAAGATTACCGAACTAGATATTGAAAACAAAACCATAAAAATATCACTTCCAAACCGTTATAAAAAAATGGAAAACAAAAAAATATTAGACTTAGCAATTGATAAAATGTACGAACAAATTGCAAAAGTAGAAATAGAAAGAGCTATGGAAAAAACAAGAATCACATTAGGATTTGCGCCAGAAGAATACGAAATAAAAAGAATGAAAACATTAGGAAAATGTGAAAATGGAAAAATTATCATTCATCCAGAAGTAGTTAAATATAGTCGCAAAGTAATTGACTATATCATCTTGCATCAGTACTGCCATTTAAAACATAAAAATCATACGAAAGCATTTTTTATTATGTTAGAAAAGTATTTACCAGATTATAAAAAATGCGAAGAGATATTATTAAATTTATAAATTTAATAGGAATTAATTTTTAAAGGATTGCAATTAAAAAATTGTAATCTTTTTATATTATTTTTTATTTAGAAAACCTCGACAAAAAGAAAATAAAATGATAATATAATAATTGTAAATATGTTATATTGAGGTATCGCCAAGCTGCTGTGGCTGTGTGAAGCTTCAGCTGAGCTACAGCCTCAGTATGTGGTAACATTGTAGTAATTTTATATTGGGGTATCGCCAAGCGGTAAGGCATCGGACTCTGACTCCGACATTCCTAGGTTCGAATCCTAGTACCCCAACCAAAATAAAAGAAAGAAAATTAGGAGGTAACAAATGAAAAAACAAAAAGGAATTACATTAGTGTCCTTAATCATTACTATTATAGTACTTTCTATATTAGCATCAATTGCAACTTATAGCGGTGTAAATGTCATTAAATCATCTAAATTTACTGCTTTTACAGCAGAACTCAAAATTATGCAGACACAAGTAAATGCTATATATGAAGAAAGAGATGAAACAAAATCATATGGCGAAGAAATTACAGGAGAAATAAAAACAAGAGCAGATATTGTATTTACTTTAGCTGAATCTGGAATTATTTCACAAGAGGGGTATCGATATTGGAGTATAGAAACCATTAAAGGTTTAGGAATTGAAGGAATAGAACAAGCTTTTTTTGTCAATCTTGAAAAAAGGAGTATTGTAAGTTATGAAGGTTTTCAATACGAAGGGGAAACTTATTATACACTAGAGCAATTGCCAGATGGATTATATAATGTAGAATATCAGTCAAATACAGGAAAACCAACATTTGACGTAAGAGCAGAACAAATAGACACAGACAAATGGAGGATTACCGTTTCTAATATTCAATATGATGGTTATATTAATAAATGGCAAATTTACTATCGAGCAGAAGATAAAAGTTATTGGAACACAACAGAAGATTTGAGTTTTGTAGTTACAAAAAATGGAATTTATTATGTTGCAATTGAAAACGGGGGAATTAAATCAGAAGAAAAAATTGTTTATCTATTAGATAAAGAAAATGTAAAAATAACAAGAGATATAGAAGGAAAATTACCAGCCAATACACAGGTAAAGGATACTGACACCTATATTAACTTTAATATAGCAGATAGTAATAAATATACGATTACAACTGAACCAGCTTTACCATTAAAAATCACACAAAATGGTAAATATAGTTTTTTAATTAATATTACAGATGAAGAAGGAAAAACTGGAATAGCAAAATACGATGTTGTAGTAGATTCTTATATTACAGAACCTGCTTATTGGATTGACTTTGCAGGAACATCACATATAGAACTAAATAATGTAGACCAAAATGATTTATACCAAGAATACACAATAGCTACCAAGGTAAATATTAATCAAGAAAAACAAATAACTAAGAATTATATGGGATTATACGGAAATCATTTGGATAATAAAGGAATTCAACTGCAGTTTGCTCAGCAAACAACAAGTTTAAGAGGTACTAACTATGGACCATATTATGACAAATGGACTGATATTATATGTACATATAGCAAAGATGCACAACAGATGAAAACATATTTCAATGGAGAATTAGTAAATGAAATAAACAATTATAATACTTTGCCATATGAAGGATTTAATATAGGAACATCTTTTTTAGTAGAAGGATATGATAGACAAATGTTTGGAAAGATGACATGCTTAAAAATTTGGAATAAAAAGCTAACAGATGAGGAAGTAGCAAACATAGATTTATTCAAGGAAAATGTAGAAGTAAGAAAAGAAGATGTATATGCTAACATTAACTTGAAATCAGAAGAAGAAGTACAAAAAGTAGGAACTTTTGTAGGAACAGGACATACTTTTAAATAGGCAATTGATGAATTAGGAGCCTAAAAACAATCAAAGATAAAATACAAATTTTAACAACAAAACACTATTAGTTCGTAAGCAAGGAAAAATAGTGTTTTTTCTATTGGAAACTTTACTTTTACCAATTTTTGCTATATAATATACAAAAATAAAAAAGAGGAGAGATATAAAAATGCAAGAAAACAATCAAAATAATAATGAAGTAGAAGAATTAGATATCAATCACTTAATGCAAATTAGAAGAGATAAACTAATAGAATTACAACTACAAGGAAAAGACCCATACCAAATAACCAAATTCAATAGAACTTGCACAGCAGGAGAAATTAAAGCAAATTACGACGAATTTGAGGAAAAAGATGTAACCGTTTGCGGAAGAATTATTGCCAAAAGAATAATGGGAAAAGCATCTTTTTGTACCATTCAAGATAGCGATGAAAAAATCCAAAGTTATGTAAGCATTAATGACTTAGGAGAAGAAAGCTATAAAGCATTTAAAACATGGGATATCGGAGATATTATTGGAATAACTGGATTTGTATTTAAAACTAGAACAGAAGAAATTTCGATTCATGCAAAAGAAGTAACATTATTGTCAAAATCATTAAGACCATTACCAGAGAAATTCCACGGACTAAAAGATGTAGATTTACGTTATCGTCAAAGATATGTAGACTTAATTATGAATCCAGAAGTAAAGAAAACATTTGAGATGAGAAGTAAAATTATTACAGAAATTAGAAGAATTTTAGATGAAAAAGGATATCTAGAAGTAGATACTCCTATGTTAAACACTATATCAGGTGGAGCCACTGCCAAACCATTTATTACACATCATAATGCATTAAACATTGATATGTATTTAAGAATTGCTACCGAATTAAACTTAAAAAGATTAATTGTTGGTGGTTATGATAAAGTATATGAAATGGGAAGAATTTTTAGAAATGAAGGAATGGATATTCGTCATAATCCAGAATTTACCACAATTGAATTATATGAAGCATATAGCGATTATCATGACATGATGGATATGGTAGAAGAAATCTTTTCAAAATGTGCTATGAAAGTACAAGGAACCACAAAAGTAAATTATCAAGGACAAGAAATTGACTTAACCCCTCGGATGGAAAAGAATTACGATGATTGATTCTATTAAAGAAGCATGTGGAGTAGACTTTAATGAAATCAAAACAGATGAAGAAGCAGTAGCACTTGCTAAAGAAAGAAACATTGAAATACCAGACAAAACAAAGCAAACCAGAGGAGATGTTATTAGCTTATTCTTTGATGAATATGTAGAAAAAACATTAATACAACCAACCTTTATTTATGATTATCCAATTGAAATATCACCACTAGCTAAGAAAAAGAAAGAAGACCCTAGATTAACAGAAAGATTTGAAGTATTTATTGGTGGGCGTGAATATGGAAACGCTTTTTCAGAATTAAATGATCCAATCGACCAATATGAAAGATTTAAAAAACAGGTAGAAGCGAGAGAAGCAGGAGACGAAGAAGCAGGAATGATGGATGAGGACTTTATTCAAGCATTAGAGATTGGAATGCCTCCAACAGGTGGATTAGGAATTGGAATTGACAGATTAATTATGTTACTAACAGATAGCACATCTATTAGAGATGTATTGTTATTCCCAACCATGAAACCACTTAATAATGTTTAATAAAAACTAACTCTTAACTTTTGAAGAACGTTAAAGAAGGAGAATATAAATGTTTAATTTTTCATTTGATAAAAGAATGATCTATATTATAATTGCAATTATGATATTATCAACCATTGCCAATTACATTACTAATCCAGGAGCTTTATTCCGGATTACTAGCTAGCATGCCAGGAGTGTTAATAGCCATTACATTCCATGAATTTGCACATGGATTCGCAGCTTATAAACTAGGTGATAACACTGCTAAAAACGAAGGAAGACTAAGTTTAAATCCATTCAATCATTTAGACCCTATTGGAAGTTTAATGTTACTTTTTGCAGGATTTGGATGGGGAAAGCCAGTTCATGTAAATCCAACACAATATACAAGAAAAATTTCAATGGAAAAAGGAGAAGCTATTGTATCATTTGCAGGACCACTAACCAATATTGTATTAGCCTTTTTATTAGCAATTATTTATGGGGCATTCATTAAATTTGCAAGTATAGGATTTTTAATATCAACAGTAGGAAGTGTAATAAAACTAATATTAGAATATGCTATTTCCATTAACATTGGATTAGGTATATTTAATTTGATACCATTACCACCATTAGATGGTTCTAAAATTATTATGCCATTTTTACCATATAACGCAAAACAATGGTTTAGAAATAATGAAATGATATTTTATATTATTTTTGTCGTAATA
>CATOLW010000022.1 GCA_951800935.1 uncultured Clostridium sp. | reverse complement strand
GATGGCATAATTGTCATAAGCATAATTTAAGTTTAGTTCTGGTATTTTATAAATCGCTATATTTTGTATGAATTTTTCAAAGTTCACATTATATTCTTTTACGCTATAATCTTCAAAGACTACTTTAATCGTTGTGATTTTTTGATAATCTTTTGAAGTAATATAGGTTATCAATTTTCCATTGGCATAAGGTAAAATATGTTTAATTACTTTTGTATTTAATACATCAGTCGTAGGAATGGTTGATGCATCCATTACTAAGTATTTTGCATCATAATATGGCATTAATTTATGCAAGTTATGATAAGTTGTTAATTTATTGGTATCAAATCCTGCTATCTTTTTAATTCTGCTATATTCTGGAATGTATAACTTATTCGTTGTTGGTTGTTCTACTACAATATCATCTTCCTTATGGATGTCTTTTTTCAATGCTGGTAAGTTCTCGTAAGAAGCATCGGTGCAATCCCATTTCTCTTCGTCAAATTTTGCTTCTTCTACAAAGAATTCTTGATTTATATTGTCTTTTGCTATTTTCTTAACTTTATTTCCAGATGCATTGGAAATCAGTTCAGATTCTTCTAATTCATAGTTGTTGGTTGAAGCAGAATTCATAGCTGTACCACATATTTTGTTTACTCCTGTTCCTGTACATAAACTGATATTATTGGTTAGTGTTACCTTGTTATTTCTAACAAGTCCTAAAATTCCTCCATTGTTTTTCGCTCTTGTATTGTTTACAAATTCTATTTTAGCAATACAATTCGTAATAGTAGCATCTGCTGTTCCCCAGCCATCTCCAGCAATTCCTCCTACACCATCTCTAGTTGAGGTAATGGATTCTATGATACCTTCTACATAACAGTCTTTAATGGTACTTCCATCAAATTTTCCTGCAATTGCTGCTACTCTAATATGGTCTAATTTGATATGAAGTTTCGTTACGCTACTTTCTTCTACGGTACAACCAGATTGCATATCACCAACCATTCCACCAGATTCATTGGTTCCTGTTGTCATATCTAATCCCTTGATATGAACATTGCTAATGGTTGTGTTTTGTGCCACATTTGAAATAGATCCTTTGCTATTTGCCCCTACTAAATTCACATTTTCTAAGGTAAGATTTTTAATCGTTGCTCCTTCTAAGGTTTCAAATAATGGTTTGTTAATATTGTAAATTTTATAGCCATTTCCATTTAAAGTTCCTCTAAAAGTATTTGGTATAATGCTATTTCTTGATACATTCAAATAAGAAGCATCATAGTTTTGTGTTAAAGTAAAGGTTCCTGTTGGGTCTTTTTCTATTTCGGAAATCAAAGATTCAATACTCTTATTATGAGCTACCCCATCTTCCATTTTGCTATAGGTTACTTTTAGTTTATTTTGTTTGGTTCCATCTTGATATTGAATTACATTATCATAAGCTAAGATAAAGTTTAAGTCTCCTTCTTCTGTAATTTCATAATCTTCAATTTGGGTATAGAACATTGGCATCCCTTTGGTTCTTACCTTTACGATATAGTCGTCTAAGTGGTCTTTTAATTGTGCTTCGGTTATACTTGTTACTTCAGATGCTTTTCCTTCTTGGTATAAACTAATTTCTAAGATGTCTTTTACTTCAAATAGACGTTCACCACTTACGTTAATTCCTTCTGCTAGTAATTTTTGTGCTACGTATTCGTTATCTCCTGTTGTAATTTGGTTGGTATCTAGGTCATAATCTACTAATATTTCTATTTCGTATTCTTCACAAACTCCTTTTGGGAAGCTAATTTCTGTCATATCACGAGAAAATGGTTCTTGTTTTACAATTTCTCCGTTTTCATTTGTAATTTTAATGGTTCCTCCTGTTATGGTATCTTCCACATCATTTACCACAAAATTTACTTTAATCGCTTGATTTTGTTCATCTTCTACATAACCAAATCCTGTAATGGTTGGTCTTAGTTTTAAAATTCCTACTCTTGTTTGGTTATTTTCAGTGATTTCGATTTCTTTTGTATTATTTAGAATTACTTTTTCTATGGTAATTGTTTTTGGTCCAAAGCTTGAAACTACTGGTACCTTAGTTTTATAAGTTGTTCCTTGTTTTTCTAGTGAATAGGTTTTTCCATTAATCACTGCTTGAACAGGATAAAAGGCTGTTTTGTTTGTACTATCAAAAGCTATGGTTACCTCTTCTCCTCTTTCTAAGTATTTACTTTCTGTTTCTCCTCGATAGGTTTTAATATTTTCTATTTTTAGTTGATAGTCTGCAATCAATTGAATTGGTCTTCTTCTAAATTCTTCGTCTTCCACATAGTTTTGATTGGTTTCTTCTGTTAATTTATTGGTATCTCTATCGTAGGTCATTTTAGCAACAAGGGTGTATTCAGTCTCTAATTCTACATTTTCAATTACAAATGTGATATGCTCAGCGTCAAATTCTTTGGTAGCTACTATTTCGCCATCACTATTTCTAACTAAATCAGCTTTTCCCCTAATAAATGCCTTATCTGGGTCTACGATATTAGCTGTTAATCTAACAGTACTATTGTCAATGTCGTCTACTTGTAAGAATGCTTGGCTAGTAGGTTTGTCTTTTAAGACATCTACTTGCACATTATTTTTTACACGTGCTATTACATTTCCTTCAAAAATGAATTCTGTTGTATCTAAGTTTAAGATTCCAGCTGTTTCTCCTGCACTTAATGTCACTGTATAGGTCACATTTTCGTCATTGTCGATATGTTTAGTTGCAATACATTTTAGGTTATTTACCATAATATGTGTAAGTTTTAAGTCTTTTTTATTGGTTTCCACTTTATAGGTTAATGTGATATTTTCATTTTTTTCTGGATATTTTTTAGAAACGTCTACTTTTTCAATGTTTACAACTGGGTTTGCTTCTATGGTTTCTTCCAACAATACTTCTTCTGTATGAATAGATTCATCATCATTTTCTAATAGTTGGTAATTAGCAATTATTTTTACTTTATAGCTATCTTGCATTGTTGCTGTGCTAGTGTCTAACTGACTATTAATGTAATAGGTATTTTTGATTTCTTCTTCGGTTTCTTCATCTGTTAGGTTTTCTTCTACTAATTTATCGGTTAAATTTTTAGTTGTTATTTCGTTATTTTGGTTATCATATAATTTTACGGTAAGGTCAGTGATTGTTTTGTCAATATCTTTTAAGAAAAGATGCATATTAATTTCTTTGTCTTCTACGCTTTCATTTGCTCTAAATCGTTTTACTACTGGTGCGTTTTTGATTACTTTTACTTCTACTTCTTGCCCTACTTCAAAGTTCTTTCCATTACTTAAAATTACTTTTTCTAATTTAACAGTATGGGTTCCTGTACTAGTTGCTCCATCTACTACTGCTTTATATTTATCGTTTTCTTTGGTTAATGGATAGGTTTTTCCATTGATAATCGCTTCTTTTGGTGTACAAGTAGTAGCATTTGTGCTATTGAATTTTAAGTTTATGTATTCTCCTGTTTTAAATTCTTCTGTTTTTTCTTCGATTCCGTCATGATAACGATAAGTCTCTAAATCGGATACTTTGAAATCATAGTTTACAACTAATTTTAAGTCTTCTTTTTCAGTAACCGTTACTTGATTTTCTCCTTCTATTTCTAAAGTATCGCTATCTAAGTTATAGGTCAAGCACATAATAATTTCATAGATTTTTCCTTCTTCTACTTTAACGTTAATTTTGTTATTTCCAGCTGTTACTTCTCCTGTTAAGATAGCTTCTCCGTCTGCTGACTCATTTTCTGCTTCGTTTTCTCCTTGTTTTTCAACAATTCTATAATTTCCAGAGACAAAGGCTTGGTCAGGATCTACTACATCAAAGGATACATTCAATTCTGTTTTTTCGATATCTTCTTCTACTGTCCAGTTTTGAATTTGAGGTTGTTGTTTTAAGACATCAACTTTAACCTCCTCTTCTATTTTCACTTCTTTGCCATTGTCCAATTTTGCTTTTTCTAGTTTGTATTCTTTTACCCCACTGGTATTTCCTACATTTATTTTAATTTCGTATAAATTGTTATTGGCTTCGTTTCTTTTTATTTCATATTCTTTTCCATTTACTGTGATTGCTTGAATGGTTGCATCATAATTTACATCTGCATCAAAGCTTATTACTATTTCTTCGCCTTTTATTGGGTAATAGTTATTAACTAATAAGTCTCTTATTGTTACTTCATAATTTAATTTGTTTTCGATTTTTTGGATTAGAATACTAAGGTCAGTTACTGTGATTTTTCCATCACTATTCATATCTGCGTTTTCTAATAAGGTTTTTGCTTCTTCAATTGGTTTGTCTTCTCCTAATGGTTTCAAATGAATTAAATGAGCTTCTAACAAACTAACGTCTGCATAGTTAATTGCTCCATCTCCATTTAGTTCTCCTTTTTGAGCGAAGGTAGTAACAGCTCCATAAACCGTTCCTATAAATTGCATCGATAATACAACGGCTAGTGTTGTAACAACTGTCGCTTTTGTTTTTTCGCTTGTGATCCATGTCTTACCAAAACGAATCACACTTATTGCTACTATTACTTCTATTGTTAATAATAAGAATAGCATTGTGTAGTTTCTACCCGTTTTTGGTAGTTTTCCTTGGTATTGATTATCTTGATTTCCTAGCCCTACACTACCATTTGGTTTATTGTTATTTGGTTTTTCTATGTTTGGTTTACTAGGTGGTACTTCTCCTGGATCTTGGTCACCTGGTTTTTGATCTCCTGGGTTTTGATTTCCTGGCTTGTCATCTGGTTTCTCAATTGGTTTGTCATCTGGTTTGTCATCTGGCTTTTGTTCTTCTATAATATCCATTTCAAGACTAGCCTTTTTTCCATTTACTACATAAATGTCTTCTTTTCCTTGTGAAGTTACCATATCTATTATTTTAACTTCTGTTTTAGCAGCTTTTACCCCTTCTTTTACTTGAAGTGATACTTCTACTATGTTTTCTTCTGAAGTAGTTCCCGCTTTTTTATAAACAACAAATTCGCAAGTTTTAGAATTATATTGTAATCCCTCCCAGCCACTTAATGCTTTAAAATTAGCTTCTTTTACTTCTTCAAATATGGTTTTGTCATATTCTAAAACTCCTTCAAATACATCAATTCCATGATTTATATCTTGAAAGCTATCTACTTTTAAGGTAAATACAACATTTTCTTTTTCTTGTAATTTTTGAGAAGTTGCAAGTAAAGTTGCTTCTACTTTTACACTCGCATAAGATAAAGTAGTTGTTAATATTACTATGATACTTACCAATATACTTGCCAATATCATGTTAATTCGTTTTTTCATTTTTACTCTCATCCTTTCTTATTTAACATCAAATTTAGTCCAAAAAATTTTTTTATTTTTTTGAACTAGTTTGTTCCTGGTTAGTATTTACTTATTTAAATTCTAACAACCTTTTGTTATTCTTTCAAGATGTAGTATTAGTGTTTTAACTATTTTATGTCTCAATACTACTTACTTGCTTAAGCTTTTGTTTGTTATTTTACAGTTTGTTTTCTTTTTTGAAATCGTTTTGCAATATTTTCTTTCTTTTTTCTTCTATCTCTTTCCTCCGTAACATTTTATCCTTTAAAGTATCTTCTTTTTTTATCAAACAATAAATAATAAAAATCCTTCTAATTATTTTATTTAGAAAGATTTTTATTATTTCCATATTTTTTCGATTAATTGTTCTAACCAATTTTTTTCTTCTTCTATGATAACTTCTTCTGTGGTTGATTCTACATAGTCTTTTTTTGGTAATACTACATATACTGTTTGTTTATTAGTCAATTTTTGCATTCCTAATTTTTCTTTTGCTAATTTTTCAATAGTATTTAAATTTACACTATTTTCAATACTTACTTTTAATTGTTCGTTTTCTTTTTGAAGAGAAGATAATTCTCTTTTAGAGGCTTGTACTTGATTAAATTTTTCATTGATTTGTGAATTTCTATAACTTATGGTCAATAATACAGCAAAGATACCAACTACTAATAATGTCATTTTCATTTGTTTTCTTTTTTGTTCTTTAGATATCCTGACATCTTGTTTTGGCAAGTCTTTCACAATTCTTATTTTCTGTTTTTTAGGTCTTTTTCTTTGTATGTCTGGTTCTAGCTTTCGTGGATTGGTTCCATATTCATATCTACTTCTTGCCATAAGTTTTCAAACCTCCTATCTTCTCTCAAAAATTCTTAATTTTGCACTTTTACTCCTTGTATTTGCTTGTAACTCTTCTTTCGTGGCAACAATTGGTTTTTTAGTTATTATTTCTCCTTGTGATTTTTCCCCACATACACAATATGGTAAATCACTTGGACAAGTACATTTTCCTTTCGCTTCTTGGTAAGCTTTTTTTACTGCTCTATCTTCTAATGAATGGAAGGTTATTACACATAGTCTTCCTCCCTTTGTTAGACATTCAATACTTGTCTTTATCGTATTGTATAATGGTTTTATTTCATCATTTACTTCAATTCGAATAGCTTGAAAAGTTCTTTTAGCAGGGTGTCCATCATTTTGCCTTGATTTTGGTATCGAATTTTCTATAATTTTAACTAATTCCTTTGTTGTTTTTAATGGATGTTCTTCTCTTTGCTTACAAATATTCTTTGCTATTTGTCTAGAAAATCTTTCTTCTCCATATTCATAAATAAGGTCTGCTAGTTGTTTTTCAGAATATTGATTTACCACGTCTTGAGCTGTCAATTTTTGTGTTTTATCCATTCTCATGTCTAACACATTTTCTCCTAAATAACTAAATCCTCTATTTCTTTCGTCTAACTGATAAGAAGAAACTCCCAAATCTAAGAGAATTCCATCCACTTTATCGATATTTAGTTGTTCCAATATCCTTTTGATGTTATCATGATTATCATGAACATAGATTACATTTGAATATTGATTCAAATTATTTTTTGCAGCTAGTAAGGCATCTTCATCTCTATCAATTCCTATTAACTTTCCTTTATCCGACAATTTTTGTACAATTTCCTTGCTATGTCCGTGCTCCTCCTAGCGTTCCATCTACATAGATTCCATTCTCTTTTATTGCAAGTCCTTCTATGCATTCTTCTAACATAACTGGTCTATGCTTAAATTCCAACTTGGCACCTCTTGTTCCTTTTTTGTTTTTTATTTAAAAACAACTGGTAATTTCCAAAGAATTACCAGTTGACTTCTTTTTTTGTTTTATCTTTTGGTTTTTTTCATTTCTTAAGTTAGAATCTTCTTTGGCACTTTTAAATCTTTTGTTATTTTATCTTTTGTTCCTTTTTCTTTTGTATCTTTTTCTTTGGTAAAAGTTCTTCTTTTGTATTTTTCTCTTTGGTATATTCGTCTTTAGTATATTTGTCTTTGGTATCTATATAAACTTTTGCAAGTTATATACCTAACATTGTCATATTTTCAGCAATTTCATCTGCTGAAATATTTTCATCACAGTTTTGCCATGTTTGTTTGTCCCAAATTTCAAGTCTAGTTCCTACTCCTATAATAACAGCTTCTTTGTCTAGGTTTGCAGCTATTCTTAAATTGTTAGGAATTAAGAACCTTCCTTGTTTGTCTATTTCGCATTCTGTGGCTCCTGATAAGAAAAATCTTACAAAGTTTCTAGCATTTTTATCCGATAGTGGTAGTGTTTTTAATTTTGTTTCAAAATTTAGCCATTCATTTTGTGAAAACGCAAATAAACATCCATCTAACCCTTTTGTTACGATGAATTTTTCTCCCATATCACTTCTTAATTTTGCAGGCATAATTAATCTGCCTTTTGCATCTATGGAATGCTCGTATTCACCTATTAGCAACTTAAGTTTCACTCCTTCCACTTTCTTACCACTTTGTACCACTTTTCTCCACTTCATTTAAATTTTAATATAACTTTTCTTATTTTGCAAGCCTTTTTTAAAATTTTTTTTATTTTTTATTAATCTTTCTATTTTTGTTGTAAAACAATTCGTGTTATTTTTGTAGTTTTTCCTATTAATAGTTCGTTCTTTTTTTAAATTCTACTTGCTATACTTTTTATATAAAATGTAAGGAGGTACCTTATGAAAAATGAAGAAAAAATTTTAAGAAAAAACATTGGAAAAAAAATTAAATTGGCTCGTTCTAAAGCAGATTATACACAAGAACAATTAGCTGAAAAATTGTCACTATCTCCTAGATATATTAGTCAATTAGAACGAGGAATTGCTTTTGGAAGTGCTACTACTATTATTAATGTGTGCAAAGCACTTAATATTGATTCTGATTTCTTATTTCAAGATTTAATTAATAATGAAACTCCTATTTTAGATAAAATTACTGATGATAAATTTTTAGAGACTTATATGAAATTAAATGATTACAATAAAAATATCTTATCCGCTTTAGCCAATGAATTAATTAAAATGCAAAAAGATGCCTAAAGAATTTTCTTTAGGCTTTAATTTATCGTTGTATTGGTTGGACCTGTTCCTACTACATTTTCTTGTAAAGACCTCCAAGTATTACATCCTACAATTCCATCTGCTGCTAATCCTCTTGTTCTTTGATACGCAATTACAGCATTTTGTGTTGCCGATCCGAAAATTCCATCTAATCCTCCCGTTCTAAATCCTAGTGTGTTCAAATCATCTTGTGCAATTAAAACATAATTACTTAAACTTCCTCTTCTAAGCATTGGAAATCCTCCTGTTGCACAGGCTGGTTTTCCAAATCTTTTATCAAAATGTACCCATGTTGGCGTTAATCTTATTGGTTCTACATAGCTCCATACTCCAGAATTATTGGCAGAATTCCATAATCTTGTTCTTTGACTACTACTTAATGTTTGCCCTACATCAAAAGCAACTCCTGCATAATGTTGACTTTGGTTTTAATAGCCATTAAGTATACAATTTTATTTCATGTATACTTAACAAATGTTATTATAAGTTTTAACATCTATTAAGTATAGCATTATACTCTCAAAGACTTGTTATACCTTTGAAAATTTATATTTAATTTTAATTTTTCTGCCTGTGCTTACAGTTATATTTTCTACTAGATTTGTAATTACTTCTTTTGTTGGTTTTTCCATTTTTAAAAAATCATTAGCAAATTTATATAAATCGCCATAATCAACTATTTGTGCATTTTCCTGTTGTTCTAATTTTCTTTTTAGTTCTTCCTGTTCATTGATTAGCTTTTCCTTTTCATCTTTTTTAGCTTGATATATTGGAAGAAAATCATCTACTGATATGATTTCGTTTAATTTATCCTCATATATGGCTTTTATTTGTAGTTCTAGCTTTTTTATTTGTTGACCTATTTTGTCTATTTTTTCTTGAATTTTGTATTTTTCTACATTTAATTCTTTTTCAACTATTACAAATGTTTCTTCTATTTCTTCTTTATTAAAAACAATTTTTGACATTCCTGTTTTAGACTTTCTAATACCTTATTCAAAACTATATCACTACTTATTACTGCATTATCACAATTCATTTTATTTCCATTTCTATTGCTACATATAAAGCTAAGTCTAACTTTT
Source organism: uncultured Clostridium sp. (assembly GCA_951800935.1). Next base: position 1,415 of record CATOLW010000022.1, on the reverse strand, counting down.
CCAGATGTTCTTGTATCAGGTTTAATTGTCATGGTTCCACCGGCATTTTCCACATTTTATAATACCTTTTAGCAAATGGTCATGTTTGCGTGTTCTTGTAGATGTTCTTTTTTTCATTAACTCTTGCACCTCATTAAACTGTTCTTTGCTAATAATGGGTTCGTGCATATCTTCCACGACTATCCAGTTTTCTCGTGGAATTCTAACACATTTTTTTATTTTGTAACTAACTTTTGAAGTAGTATGACTAACAACTGCTCCAGTATAGACCTGTGAATGTAATATTTTTTGGATGAAACTTCGTTGAAAATAGTCATTTCCTTTTAAATATTGCTTTTTTCCTGAATATTGTGCTGGTGTTTTTATACCCTTATCATGCAATATTTGTACTATTTCTCTAGTCCCATTACCTGATAAATATAAATCAAAAATTAATTTAATTATTGGTGCTGTTTCAGGGTTTATTACTAGCTTGTTCTTTTCTGTGCTACTTTTCATATAACCAAACGGTGCTTGCCCAGCTTGATATTCTCCTTTTTGCATTTTCATTATTTTTACTTTTTTTATTTTTTTACTAATATCACGTGCATAATGGTCGTTGAAGCCGAAGACGGAATGAAATCATATCATAACTATTATCATCATCACTGTCTATATTATCATTTATGGCTATGTATCTTATATTTTTTTCTTTAAAATAATTTTCCAAATAGTATCCTGACATTATGTAATCTCTTCCAAGCCTAGACAAGTCCTTTGTAATTACTGCATTTATTTTTTCATTTTCAATATCTTTTAACATTCGTTGAAAATCAGGTCTATTAAAATTTGTTCCTGTATAACCATCATCTATATAATCATCAATTACAAGAAACTTATTTTGTTTAGAGTTTTCTATAAAATCATATATAATCTTTCTTTGATTAGAAATACTTTCACTTTCTCGGTCATCTCCGATCATCACGACTTAATCTCATATACACAGCCACTTTATATGTTTTGTATTTTCTTGTCTTTTCCAATTTACACCTTCCCTTCTAAAAGACAAGTAACCATATTCATTAACTATGTTATTATATATCTAATTCCATATTTTCCATAGGTTTTATGTTACTTTCTTTTTGCGAAGATATAATGTTGTCCTTTTTGTAGTAATTTATATATTCTTGTTTTATGGCTTGTAGCAGAATTGGTTTCAAGTCCTGCTCTCCATATTCAACTGTAATATTATTTTCGTTTTCATTTGTATTGATTTTATTTTCTTTCTTGCTCATATTTAATAAATATGAATTTTTAGTTTCATTTATACAATTTTCTTGCATTTACTAGCACTCCCGTTCCAGAGTGCCTTGTTTTATACGTAATTTATCAAGTGCAAGGACTTAAACTCTATTTATTTTTATAATTTAATATAT
>CATOLW010000021.1 GCA_951800935.1 uncultured Clostridium sp. | reverse complement strand
TAGCTACCTTAGATATTTGGTCAATCCTTACATATTTATCTGAAACTTCCACTAATGGCACAATATATCTTATTTTTGCCTGAATACTTACACAATATTTATTCTCTATTGGTATTTCACTTTCTTTTATAGTAGTAGCATTTCTCCATATTTCAAAACATTGTGAAATATTATGCTGTTTACAATTTTCAATCTTTTTTATAATTTCACTTTCTGCTAGACGATATAAATCCATTTTATGAATTAATTTTTCTTCAGACATTTTTTTCATAATATCTGCTAAAAATTGCATAGAAAATTTGGTTTTATTTTGAATATAAGAAGAGGATAACTTACTCATAGTAACAGTAAATTTCTCTGCTATTTCTTTATTTTTAAAACCAAGTTCTTCTAAGTTATCTTCATTTCTTTGTATTTCTATATTTTGATAAATTTCTTTTACTTCTTGTAAATTCCACAATTGTTCTCCTGCTGCTCCTAAACCATTAGAAAGAGTATATTCTAATCGGTCACTTGCTAAACGTGGTGTATCATTATCTGCAATAGGATATAAATGATAATCTGAAACTTCCTCTATTGTTATATTATCTCTTTTTAGTAAATACATGATTTCTTTTGATTCTGTAATGATTTTAGTTGTTAATTCCTCTGTGGATTCTTGTGTTTCATAATCACCATTCATAAAATCAATCGAATGTTTAAATACTGGTGTAGCAATGTCATGAAATAATCCTGCTAAAGTCTGCTTTTTACTTTTTGTAAAATTCCATACAATTAAGGCTACTGCTATGCTATGGTCTAAACTAGAATACCAAAGACGATTACCAAATATTTTAGAATAAATTGTTCCACAGGTTACACTTATTTTTGCTTGTTTTTGCATGGTAGGTGTTTCTATATAGGGATTTAAAAATTCTGGTATTCCTTCTGATGATAGTATTTTAAAGTATTCTTGTAAAGGAAAGCTTCCTGTTTTTATATCGTTTTCCATTTTTTACTCCTATTATACTTTTTTCACTATAAATTTTATATTACATTTTTTCGTTTGTCAACTTTATTATTTGATATAAATCTTATTTTAATTCATTTCTAATTCATGTCATCTTCTTAAAAATAATAAGGGAGATTATATTTAATCTATCATCCCCCTTATCTGCAATTTTTCTGTTGCCTAACCAACTTGAAATGTATTTTCTTTATCCAAATAAACTCATTTGGTTACTTTGACTCATTCCATCTAAACAGCCAAATGTTTTTAGTAAATCTGTTACAGAATTTCCTACTTTAGAACGTATTTTCAAATCGTCAATTGACATGAATTTTCCGATCGATCCTTGCTTTTGCAATTCCTTGTGCTGCTACTGTTCCAAGGCCTGGTATACTGTTTAGTGGTGGACGAATCCCCCCTTCTTCTACTAAGAATTTAGTGGCATCTGATTGGTAAATATCTATGGTTAAGAAGCTAAATCCTCTTTCATACATTTCTAATACTAACTCTAAAATAGCATACATATTCTTATCTTTTACAGTTGCTGCATTACCAGCTAAATCAATTTCCTTCATTTTATTTTTTACTTTTTCTTTTCCAAAAATCATACATTCACTGTCAAATTCGTCTGCCCTAATAGAAAAGTAAGATGCATAGTAAGCTAAAGGCTCATGTACTTTGAACCACGCAATTCGGAATGCATTAGTTACATAAGCTGCTGCATGGGCTTTGGGGAACATGTATTTTATTTTTTCACAAGATTTGATATACCAATCTGGTACATTATGCTCTTTCATAAGTGCTACATATTCTGCCCACTTCTCTGGGTCTTTTAAAGCTTTTCCTTTACGCACTGTTTCCATGATTTTGAAGGCTGGATTTGGTGGCAAACCTTGTTTAATTAAATAAATCATAATATCATCACGACAACAAATCGCATCTTGCAGTGTTACCGTTCCTGCTTCAATCAAACTTTGAGCATTTCCTAGCCATACGTCAGTTCCGTGAGATAATCCGTGAAATTCTAATTAGTTCATCAAATGTGGTAGGTCTTGTGTCTACTAGCATTCCTCTTACGAATTTGGTTCCAAATTCTGGTACCCCAAAGCTTCCTACTTCAGAATGAATTTGCTCTGATGTTACACCGAAGTGCTTTAGTAGAACTAAAGATTGACATTGTCTCTTTGTCATCTAGTGGTATTTTGGTTGGATCAATCCCTGTAATATCTTGTAACATTCTTATCATGGTTGGGTCGTCGTGTCCTAGTATATCTAGTTTTAACAAGTTTTGGTCGATTGAGTGATAATCAAAGTGAGTCGTTACAATATCTGAGTTTGGATCATCTGCTGGATGTTGCACAGGACAAAATTCATAAATTTCTCTTCCCTTTGGTACTACAATAATCCCCCCTGGGTGTTGACCTGTAGTTCTTTTAATTCCTGTACAACCACTTGCTAATCTTTGTGTTTCTGCTCGATTGATTGGGATGTTTCTTTCTTCAAAATATTTTTTAACATAACCAAAAGCTGTTTTGTCTGCTATGGTTCCGATGGTTCCTGCTTTAAAGGTAGTTCCTTTTCCAAAGATTACTTCTGTATATCTATGAGCTTTTGCCTGATATTCTCCTGAAAAGTTTAAGTCAATATCTGGTTCTTTATCTCCGATTAAACCCTAGAAATGTTTCAAATGGTATATCCATTCCATCTTTATCTAATTTGTGCCCACATTTTGGACATTCTTTATCTGGCAAGTCAAATCCATTTTTATAGCCATAGTCGGTAAAGTCTGAGTATTTACAATTAGGACATCTGTAATGGGCTGGCAAAGAATTTACTTCTGTGATTCCTGTCATATTCGCAGCAAAAGAAGAACCTACTGATCCTCTTGATCCTACAATATAACCGTCCTCATTTGATTTCCATACAAGTTTTTGTGCAATGATATACATAACCGAAAATCCATTTCGAATAATGGAGTCTAATTCTTTGTCTAGTCTTTCTTGTACAATTTCTGGTAAAGGGTCTCCATATAATTCATGTGCTTTTTCATAGGCAATGTCTTTAATGGTTTGCTCACAACCGGGGAATATGTGGTGGGCATTTTTCTGGCGAAATGGGACTGATTTTGTCACACATGTCAGAGATTAAATTCGTGTTAGTTACCACAACTTCATAGGCTTTTTCTTTTCCTAAATAACTAAATTCCTCTAGCATTTCTTCGGTTGTTCTTAAATATAATGGTGCTTGGTTATCAGCATCATCATAGCCTTGTCCTGCTTCTAAGATACGTCGATAGACTTCGTCTTGTGGGTCCATAAAGTGAACATCACAGGTCGCAACTACTGGCTTATTTAGCTTTTCTCCTAATTCTACAATTTTTCGGTTGATATCTCGCAGGGTTTCTTCATCTTTTACGATTTCTTTTCGAATTAAGAATTGATTGTTTCCAGTTGGTTGAATTTCTAAGTAATCATAGCTATTAGCTATGTCTTCAATCTCTTCATCGGTTTTTCCGAAGTTCGATTGCTTGGTACAATTCTCCTGCCTCACAAGCACTTCCGAAGTATTAGTCCTTCAGAATATTTTTTGTATAAACTTTTTAAAATTCTAGGCTTCCTGTAAAAATAATGTAAGTGTGAAAGAGATACTAGTTTATAAAGGTTACGTAGTCCAATATAGTTTTTGGCTAAAATGATGGCATGATAAGTTTTTAATTTTTTGTATTCTTCTTTTCTAGCTTCTTCGGTACTACTTACTCTATCTATATCATCTACTGTTTTAGCTCCTCGTTTTTTTAGCATGTCTATCATAACCTTAAATACTTTGACAGTTGTGTCTACATCATCTAAAGCTCGATGGGCTACTTCTACTTTGATTCCTAAGTTTTCCGCAATTTTTCCTAATTTGTATTTTTTATAATCTGGGAATAAGTCTTTGGCTAAACTTAAGGTATCTAAATAGGTATAGTCAAATTCATGTCCTAAGTTTTTAGCATTTTGCTTTAAAAATCCCATGTCAAATGGTGCATTGTGGGCAACCAAAACAGAGCCTTCGATAAAGGCTAATATTTTTGGAAATACCTTTTCTATGGTTTCGGCATCTTTTACCATGTCATCTGTAATATTGGTTACTTCTGTTACTCTTTGTGGTATGTGTTTTTCGGGATTTACAAAACAACTAAATTGGTCAATTACTTCTCCGTTTTTTACTTTCATGATTCCAACTTCTGTTATTTTTTCTGTAGTAGCTGAAAATCCTGTTGTTTCTAAGTCAAGTACACAGTAAGTTGTGTCAATATCTTGTCCTTTACTGTTGGTAACTACCGCATTTTTATCTGGCGCTAAATAAGCTTCTACTCCATATAAAATTTTCATATCTGGATTGTCATATCCTAGCATTTTATGAGCTTCTGGAAAAGCTTGTACAACTCCGTGATCAGTAATCGCAATGGATTTCATACCCCATTTCATAGCTCTTTTGATTAGGTCTTTTGCTGATGTCATAGCATCCATTTGGCTCATTTGAGTATGCATGTGTAATTCTACTCTCTTTACTTGCGCTTTATCTTGTCTGGTTTCTTTTTTTAGCCCTTCTTTCATTTCTATAATTGTATTTGCCATAACCGTTAGTTCATTGGCAAAGCTATCCATTTGTGCTGTTCCTGCTACCATTAAGCCTTTGGCATTTTGGATTCTTTTCATGGTTCTTTTTGCTTTTTCTTTATCTAAAAAGGCTTTACAGGTAATGGTGCTTGTTCCATCATAAAGATCAAAACTAAATAATGTTTTTCCTGATTTTAAGGTCCTATCTTCTGTAAAAATTACTTCTCCTTGAATCGCTACTCTTCCATCATCAACTCCTAAGTCTTCTACTTTTACAAGTGGGTCTGTAATATTTTGACTGGCTCCTAAGATGAGTGGTGTATCTTCTATTTCGTCTTCACTTGGCAATTCTGGTAAGTTAGCATCGCTTGTTTCTACAATTGTATTTACCATGACAGTTATATCTCCTGCATAGTTGTCTAATCCTGCTTTTCCTATTGCTTTAATTGCTTTTGCATGACTTATTTTTTCTTCAATTTGTTTTCCTTCATTATAATCTTTTCCAAATGATTTACAGGTAATCGTTCCTGTTCCATCGTATAAGTCAAAGATAATCATTCCTTTGCCAGATTTGGTTTCTCGAACACTAATGGTTACTAGTCTTCCTTCTAAGGTTACTCTTCCATCATTTGCTGTTATGTCTTTTATTTTAATGTGTTTTTCTTTTGCTCTTGATGGTTTTCCCATGATGTATTCTTGTTCTTCTAACATTTCTTCTGGTGGAATATAGCCCTCTATTTCAGTTGGTGGAGCATAATCTATGTCTTCGTATTCTGGTATGCTTTCTTTTTCTATTTGGTGCTGTCTGTTTTCTTCTTCGATTTTTGCTATCATTTGTTCTTCTTGTTTTTGAATGTTTTTTCGAATTTCATTTATTTCGCTTTCTGATAGTTTTTCTGTAATGTCAATTACATATTCTTTTCCAAATAAATTTTTAATGGTTTTTTGTAATTCTTTGTCTGTTTTTTTGGCTCTTAAAAAGTCAGCTCCTTTGATATACATTTGAATGTATATCGTATTTTCTTTTTCTGTTACTTCGCTTTTTAATAATAGCATTGGTTTGGTTAGTGGATATTTGTGCGACATGTAAGCTATGATATTTTTCCATTCATCTGTGATTGACTTTTTTTCTACTTTCTCATGATACTTAATTTCGATATCGATGTGTTCAAATTTGAATCTTTCTTTTAAGAAATTTTCAAAATACCATATTTCTTTGATTTCTATGTATTCGTCTAAGTATAAAATAACTTGTAAGGTGTTAGCTTTTTTGATGATGTTTAGTGCTCTTACTTCTGCATATTTTATGTTGGCGTTTGTTTTGTAATCGCTAAATATCTCTCCTACTTTTTTTGGTTTTTCTGACATCCTTTTTTCTCCCCTTTTTGCTTTTTCGATTATATCACATTTTGTAAACGGAAAAAAGCGAACAGATTATTTTTTTATTTCTTTAGATTGCGTTTTACATAATAATGTGATATAATTATGTCGCATCAAATAACTATAAAGTTAAAGGAGGTAACAAAATGAGTAACATGTTTAAACGGTCTAGTGGCATCTTAATGCCTATTTTTTCCTTACCATCTTCGTATGGTATTGGAACCATGGGAGAAGCAGCTTATCGCTTTGTCGATTTTCTGCATGCTTCTGGCCAGACTTACTGGCAGATTCTTCCACTAGGGCATACCGGTTTTGGAGATAGTCCTTATCAGACTTTTTCTTCTGCTGCTGGTAATCCCATACTCATCGATTTAGAAATTCTTGTTAGCGATGGGTTTATTTACGCAACTGATTTGCCACTCCCCAAAAGAAGTAAAAGAATTTATTATGAAGATATTAAAGAAACTTGGTTTCAGATTCTTCATAAGGCTTTCTTAAATGGAAAGCATAAGAATTCTTACCGATTTCAAAGCTTTGTAGAGGAAAACAGCAACTGGTTAACAGATTATGCCATGTTTATGGCTATCAAAAAGCATTTCCAGGAAAAGCCTTTATGGGAGTGGGAAGATGTAAACATCAAAAAGAGGAAACCTGAAGCTATGAGGCGTTATTCCTCCATGCTAAAAGATGATATTGATTTCTATATTTTTGTTCAATATTTATTCTTTAAGCAGTGGAACTCTTTGAAAGAATATGCTAACAGTGAAGGAATTCATATCATTGGAGACATTCCTATTTATCCATCTGCAGACAGCTGCGATGTGTGGGTTAATCCACAGCTTTTTAAAGTGGATGAAAACCTATTGCCTTCTGGTATTGCTGGTGTCCCACCAGATTTATATTCAGAAACTGGACAGTTATGGGGCAATCCCGTATACGATTGGGATACTCATAGAAAAGATGGTTTTTCTTGGTGGATTGAGCGGATTAAAAACACGCTTACCTTTGCAGACATTATCCGCATCGACCACTTCCGTGGTTTATGCGATTACTGGGAAGTTCCACAAGGCGAAACTACTGCTCTTAAAGGCGATTGGATGCCTGGTCCTAAAATGGAATTGTTCGATGCTATCAAGAAAGAGCTTGGCAACATACCTATTATTGCAGAAGACTTAGGTATCATCACTGATGAAGTTCGAGATTTCTTAAAGGAATCCGGCTATCCTGGCATGCGTGTTATGATTTTCGGTCTTTCGGCCACTGAAGATAACATGTATCTTCCGCACAATTGGGAAGTAAATTCTGTTGGATATACGTCAACCCATGATTCTGAAACATTGCTTCAGAAGCTCATGCTGTTGTCTGATATAGATAGAAATTTTGCTTTCCGGTATATGCGGGCTGGTTATCCTAATTGCTTTGTAATGAATGCCATTCAATCAGCATTTTCTTCGCCAGCTTCAGTTGTTATCATTCCGGTTCAGGATCTTTTGTCTCTTGGTGAAGAAGGACGTATGAATATTCCTTCTACCATAGGAGGAAACAATTGGACTTGGAGATTAGGAGAAGGAATGCTCACAAATTCTCTTGCCGAAGAGTTATACCAGATAACCAAAACGTTTAAACGAATCTAAGTAAGTCGTATTTATTAGACTTCACTCAAAAAAGAAGATGGCTAACTGCCATCTTCTTTTGTTATTTCAAAAATTTTTATTATCTTGTAACACATTTTTCTCCCCCACATATTATATATCATACAAAGGAAAACAACAAAAGAAAAACAAACTTGAAACATATTTCTTTATGGAAGGGGGTCTAGACTATGCCAGAAAATAGAGGATGCGGTGGATTCGGATTTGGTGATGATTGTTGCTGGATTATAATCCTAATATTATTAATCTGTTGTTGTTGCGGTGGTAACAGAGGCGGATGTTGCTAATTTTTAGTTACCTTTTTTAAAAAAGCGTGCAGTTAATTCTTGCACGCCTTTTTCTACTTTTCTTTATTTAAATCTTTTTCCTTTTTGTTTTCTTTTCTTTTTAAAAATTTCTTCTTCTTCCTTAAAGTCAATATCCATTCCCATAGTATACCCATTTAAGAATTTTTCTTTTAACTCTTGTTTAGGCATATTTTCATAATCTTCTTCCTCTGTTTCTTCTGCTAATGTATCTTCTTGATATCTTTTTCCTTTAAGTGCTTTTGGAACTTCTCCCTCTTCTTCGTCATCCTCTTCTTTATCAAAAGAAAGTCTACCTGAATATTCTTCTTCTAATTTTATATTTCTTTTATGTATGATAATGGTAACCACAGCACCTATTAGCATAATCATTATGCCAATTGCTACTCCTATTATTATTTGTTGAGTCGTCTTTTTCTTACTTTCTTCTTTGGCTATGGCTTCTTCATCAATCAAACTTTTTATAACTTTTACTTGATAAGTTGCTACATTGTTTCCATCTTTTTCAGATACTAAAATGGTTATAAAATTTTCTCCTTCTTGTAACTTATCATTTCCTGTTATATCAACTTCATAGGTATCATCCGTTGGTTTTGCTTCCACTTTTAATTTTGTATCTTCTCCTATGTATTTAGCAGTATATTCATATACATTTGTTTTAAATTCTGGTGATAAAACTAAATCATTAATTTTTAATTCTACTAATCCATTTCCTATCTCTTCATTCTCTTTTTTTGATTCATTTTCTGGCTCTTTTTCTGGGTCTTCATATTCATCTTGTTGGATTTCGCGAATAATGTTAATGGCATAAGTTTTTTTCGTTCCATCTTCTGCTGTAACTACTACTTCTGCTTTGTTTTCTCCTTTTTCTAGGATTTTCTTTCCCGTTCCTGTTACTGTTGCTTTGCTATCTTGTGTTTTAGCATATACTTCTACACTTTCTGTACTTTCTGGGACAACTACTTCATAAGAAGTTGTCCCATATTTAAATCCTTTAAAATCATGTGGTGTAATTCCTAAATCACTTAAATTAGCATTACCTGATTTTTCTGCTACTGTACTATTATTGGTTGTTGTTGCATTTGTATTTGTTTCATTTGCTGCTTCGTTTTGAGTGGTTAGTAAACAAAATATTATAATTGTTGTTATCATAATGGTAGTTAAAATTTTCTTTTGAACTTTCATTTTCTTTCCTCCGCTTTTAAGCTTTTATGTTCTAATTTTATCATTACTCATTTTTTTCGTCAACTAAATTTTTCATTATTCTACAATTTCTTTCATTTTTGTGATACAATATAAAAAAAGGAGTTTATTATGATAGAATTACTTTCACCAGTTGGTGATTTTGAATGTTTAAAAGCTGCTGTTCAAAATGGTGCAGACAGTGTTTATTTTGGAGCAAATACCTTTAGTGCTAGAGCTTTTGCTCATAATTTTAATTTAGAAGAATTAAAAAGAGCCATTGGGTATGCTAAAATTCGTGGTGTTAAAACAAATTTGACTTTAAATACCCTAATCAAAGATAATGAATTAGAAAGTGCCTTGGAATTAGCAAAAACTGCTTATCAATCTGGAATCGATGCTATTATTGTTCAAGACTTGGGATTGGCTACTCATTTAATCAAACTTTTTCCTGATTTACCCATTCATGCTAGTACGCAAATGACAGTTCATAACCTAAATGGTGCCTTAGCTTTGCAAAAGCTTGGGTTTAAAAGAATTGTTCTAGCTCGTGAACTTTCTATGAACGAAATTGATTATATTTGTAAAAATACTAATCTTGAAATTGAGTGTTTTGCCCATGGTGCTTTATGCATTTCTTATTCTGGTCAATGTTTATTTTCTAGTATGTTAGGTCGGTCGTTCTGGTAATCGCGGAAAATGTGCAGGTCCTTGTAGGCTTCCTTATGAATTATTAGAAGATGATAAAAAAATTAATTCTGGTTATTTACTAAGTACTCGCGACTTATGTAGTTTAGATTATATTCCATCGTTTATTCAGTCTGGTGTAAAATGCTTAAAAATAGAAGGTAGAATGAAATCTCCTGAATATGTAGCAACTGTTACTAGAATTTATCGAAAATATATTGATTTGAGTTTATCCAATGAACCTTATGTGGTAGATAAAGCAGACCAAAAAACGCTAATGCAAGTTTTTAACCGTGGTATGTCTTCTTCTGGTCATTTAGATAGCGAACCGAATAAAAATCTAGTTTTCAAAGAAAAACCAAATAATATGGGATTATTATTAGGAAAAGTTCAAAATTATAATAAAAATAAAGGTCTTATTACAGTAAAATTAAAAGAGCCAATAAAAATTGGAGATACTATTTCATTAGAAAACGAAACTGGCTCTTATACTGTATCAGAATTAATGGAAAACAAAAAAAATATTATAGAAACAAAAGTTGGCCAAACGGTTACTTTGGGAAGAATGAAAGGAAATATTTCTTGTAACAATAAAATTTATAAAATGTCTTCGAAAGAACTTTCTAATTTCGCTAAAGAAAGTTATCGAAAAGAGAATCGTCAAATTCCTTTAAATTGTAAAGTAACAATAAAAAAGCAAAAACCAATTTCTATCCATATTACACCTGCTAATTCTATTGCTTTATACAAAGATCTAAACATTCAATATGAATTAAATGAATTACCAGTAGAAGCAAAAAATAAACCATTAGAAAAACAAACTGTTATTAATCAAATTGCAAAGACATCTTCTACTCCTTATCAGTTTAAAAATATAAACATAGTTTTAGATGATAATGTATTTATTCCTAAATTAAGTATTTTAAATGAACTTAGAAGAACTTCTTTAGAACAAGTAGAAAACTATGCACTAGAACATTGTTATCGAAATTCTCCTAAGCAAGTCAAAGAAGAAACTGCTCAAAATACACGCTATGATATAAAGGATAATATTTTATCTGATATGAGAAACTATGTAAAAAATGAAACAGACTTGTCGAAAATACTTTCTCCTAAAATTTCTGTTTTATTAAACACTATAAACCTTGATTTTGATTATTCAAATTTAAGTACAGAAATTGATAATATCTATATTCCTTTAAAATTTTTTAC